>JAKASH010000083.1 GCA_021828225.1 Acidobacteriota bacterium
CTCTAGTGAACGGATCTCGAAGTCCGAAATGATGTGGTCTTCCTGGATCTTGCCCACCGTGTCCTGGTCGCGAAGTCTGGCCAGGATGTAACTGCGCAGGTTGGCCGTCATCATATTGAGCGCCGCAGCGAAGTCTTGACCGGCCGAGTCGGGCGTATAGATCAGGTAATTGTCAAGAAACTGCCGTACGACCGCACGCCCTTCGAGTCCGGTAGGCGCTGCTTCGCTCGCTGCCTGCGCAGAAAGCGAGAAGAGTTGCGGCGGCCCCATCCGCGCCGCCCCCACCACTGTCGCATTGCCGTCTTTATCGACGCGGATCACAGTGGGCGGCTGCAAGCGGACGTACATTGCGAAGGCCAGCGACCCGAGGGCGATGAATCCGAAGAGAAAAGCCAGCACCATGGCGCGATTGGCGTAGGCGCGTAGCATCCCATCGTGTTCGTAATACTTCGTGAGGCTTCTCATCTCCTCATTGGTTCGGTTAACTTGACCGCCGCTCTTCATCCGGTCACCTTCCTGGTTCTGACAGTCCACGGAGCTTCACTCACTCTAGCCATCATCGCTTTTCCTGAATGCACGGGAAGGAAGCCGCATCATCATGAGCACGGAGCTTCCAACATCTCCTCTCACAATCCGGCTGGCAAGATGCGGAATGAACGCAATCGCCACCGAAAAGATGATGCTCGCGAGCGCCAGCAGCAGGTCCGCGCTGGCGTTCTGGAAGAATCCACCTACCCCGCCCGAGTTGAGCACCGCCTGAACGCTGTTCATGTTGATAGCGACCGTCAGCGCCCCGATGATCGCGTACACCAGACCCCAGGCTTGGAAGATCAGCAGATTTACGAGATAGGTTCGCGCCAGCTCGCCCATCCCGTAGGCTGGCAATAACGCCAACACCAGCGGCCCGGTCACGTACAAAATCGAACCGTACAGCGAGTAGAACAAAGCGAAGACGGCGTAGGTGATCGGGAAAATGAGGTAGGCGACGATGATCAGCAACGAATCGAGCAACCCTGAAATGCCTCCGCCCACCAGGGACCACAGTGACGGGTTGCCGTTCTGGCTCCAGTACTGCCCAAGTTGTGACATCCAGTTCGAAAACAAATCGCCCGCCCCTACGGAATTTGAAATCGACATGGCCACCGAGTTGAACGCGCTGTTGACGTCCCGGAAGACCGTTCCATAGACGGCAAACACCAGCCCCAGCGCCAGGTACTTCGCTCCGGAAATGGCGAGCGCCCGCACGTCGCCGCCTATCGCGAAGGACTGGTAGGCGCTGTAGAGAAAACTTAACAATAAGATCGTCCCCGCAATCCCTACCACGCCGGAGGTGATATTGAAACTGTCGATCGAGCCGAGCGCCTGTAGAAACATCGTCTGGAAGTAAAACATCGCCTATCCTTTACTGCTTTGGCTGAAGCATGTTCTGGAGTTTCTGATCGAGACCCTGCGTGTTGCTCGCCCCGAGCTTCAAATCCGCGCCACGGTCTGCCAGCGCCGCAGCCCGCACCCGCATCAGGTCGGCGGTCGCCGCCTGGGTGTATGCGTTTGCCCGCACGAGCCAAGCGTCCGCTTCGGCTTCGAGGATGGGAGCGCTGCCGGGGGCCGCTGTCTGGATGCTCTGGTTGATTTGGTCCGCTGCTTGAATCTCCAGGTTCGCCAGGTTGTCGATCTCGATCGCCCGCTTCATGGCGTCCTGGGCGATCGCGTCCGTCATATCCATGAGGTTGCGCGACTGGGGCGAAGCCTGGGTCGCAACGGGGATCTGGCCATAGACGCCGGTATATGCCGAACCGGTGTTTGGAATCTGGCCGGCATTAGCAGAGAGCAGGTTTTGTTCGAGTTGCTGGCTCGCTGGCAGCGTGGCGCTCGCCACTGGAAGGCTCATCACCGACCGGATCTGAGTCGAGACGCCGCGCAGTGCCCCAACCAGCGCCTGGGCCTGCGAAATCAACTGCTGCGGCCACACGACGCTCTGCTCGAAGTTCTGAATTGTCCGGTCAACGGAGAGGACGGAGTTCAGCCCTCCGCCGATCACGCTGCTCAGGGTACTTGAAATGGTTGAGAGTCCTGCCGCCATGATGGCGCAGCAGGGGTCGAGGAACTGGCTTTTGACCGGCCGCGGCAGGACTAGTAAAACTACCAGCACCATCGCCGCCACGCGCAGCTGGTGCGCACGCACCCAGCCTGTGGCCGATTTCAAACCTGTCTTCACTTTTTTGAGCATTTCTGTCATCGTGCCTCCCCTACTGTTGTGGTTGCAGGCTGTTCTGAATCGACCCGCTGACCTGGCCTGCGAAGCTCGCCGTTTGCTTACGAAGCGCGTTCTGATGCGCCAGATGCGCTGCCGCCTCGCGGAGTTCAGCGGCCAGCAACTTCTGCGTCAGCGCCTGGCTCTCAATGGCAGCCGCCATCGACGCTGCGGTCAGAAACGGCGCCGAGCCGGGCGCCGCCTGGCTGGCCGCGTTCTCGATCTGGTCCGCCGTGCCGAGCGTCAGGTTGTCCGCATCGTCCGACTCCTTGAGCGTCTTCAGCGTATCCTCGGCCAGCGCATCGTCCATATCGGTCAGCGTGCGTGTGACGGGGCTTGCAGTGGTGGCCGTGGGCAACGGCCCGTAAACCGTGCTGTAGTTCGACACAAGCGCCCCAAAGTCTCCCGTCTGCGCGTCCCTGATCACTGTTTCAAGTCTTTGTGTAGCAGGCAGAGAGGCGCTTTTGAGATTGAGATTGAAAATCGAGGCGAGCTGGCTCCGGTACCGTGAGATCGTCTGGGTGATCAGCGACCTTGCCTGGCTGATGAGCTGCTGTGGCCAGACGGTTAACTGGTAGAACTGGCTGATGGCGCTCCGCACGGCGTTCATGCTATTTAAGGAGGTTTTTATGACGCCTTGAATCACGTTCAGGACTGCTTGTATAGCCCCAACGAGACTCCCTTGAGCCGAGACTCGCGGCGGCGACATAAGCATCACCGCGACGGCTCCGGCCGCGGCCACCGCAACTGCCTGCCGCCGGCTCTTGACTGCGACCATGCCCCAGGAAAAAAGAATCAATAACAGTGCCGTCATTTGCGCCTCCTCACCGGATTTCTCCTTCCAATACCGCGCCCGAAATCTCTTCAGGAAGCTCCGCGAGTTCTGCCAGTCCTTGCGGAAATTTCCGCGCCAGCTCCTGGTAGGATTCAAGCAACGGCCGTCCTTTGTTCTTCCTCAAGAACCAACTCCGGTAGCGGCGCTCGCGTGGGAAGGTCGTCGCAATCCAGTACTCGAGCGGTGTCGGGACCATGCGAATCACCTGGGTGGTCTCGGCCTTCTCGCCCAGCACGAGCAGCGCTTCCGCTCTCCGCCCCTTGCGCGGCGCGCCGAACTGCTTCACCTCGTTGATCGCGACCGGGTTCAGAGCCAGGTGGCGGGCGAGCGGTGAAGTGTCGCCCGGCTGCTGGCCCACGATCTTGGTGGTCGCGTTCTTCAGGATTCCCGGTCCGTGCACGCGCGGCTCGGACTCCGTTCCCACAAAATCCTCCACCGTCTGCGAGATTCCCCACACGCTCCCGTAACGCTTGCGCGCCGTGCGAAACAGTTGCACCACCTCGGGCGCCAAGGCCGGTGAATCGAGCAACGCCCAGCACTCATCGAGCACCGTAACCGATGGCTGGCCCGTCCGGCCCGAAGCCCGCCCGGCCACGGCGTTGGCGATCACCATGCTCATGGCCGTCTCGAGCGCCGGATCTGAACTCAGCCCTTCGATGTTGAAAAACAGCCAACTTGCATCCAGACGCATCGTCGTTGGGGAATCGAAGAGCTTGCTGTAGATGCCTTTCTCGCCGGTCCAGAGCCGCAACTTCGCCGCAGCCAGCTTCGCCTCATCCATCGTTCGCTCGAGGCGCTCCTCGCCCCGCCAGTTGGCAAGCTCCTCCCGCAGGTCATTAAAGGTTGGAATGGGGTTCGAGTAGCGGATGCGGCAGCGCTTGTAGGTGCGGGCGATGGCCTCGGAGAGAAGGTTATCGAGCAGGGTGTGATCGGAAGCCAGGCTATCGCCGGTCATGTGCAACGTCAGGTTCTTGAGGAAGGCGATCTTTTCCTTCGCCGGGGCGGTCTCACCGGCCGGGAGGTCCCAGGGGTTGAGCGTCTCCGCGCCTTCGAGATTCACTTCAATTACCCGCCCGCCCATGAGCTCCACCAGTGGGCGATACGAATCACCGCGCTCGAGAATCGAGATCAGCGGGTTCGTCCGGGCCATCATCAGCAGAAGCAATTGCGCCATGAACGTTTTCCCGCCGCCCGATTTGGCGATGATCAGGAGGTTTGCGTCGCCAAGCGATGAGTCGAAGAGCGAAAAGGGGATGAGTTGGCGCGTGGGGGTTTCGACGAGCGCCAGCGGTGAGTTCGGCGTACCCCGCCAGGGAAGCTCAACCGGCAGGAGGTCTGCCGCATTGAGCGTCAGCATATCGATCTCACGCTTGTTCTCTCCCGCCATGGCGGGCAGGCCGCCAAAGAACATCCGCTTCTGCGCCAGCATCTCCGGCATGCCCCGCGCTCCGTTCATCCGGGCGAGCGCGTGCAACACCTGCTGGCGGCGGCTGGAGAGGATGCGTTCTGCTTCTTCCCGCTCCTGGCGGTTGCGGACAGGCCTGGATGTTCTGACGGTGATGATGAGGCTTAAGTGGCAGGTCTTGAGCGAGCTTGAAATCACATCCTCGAGCACCTTCACGAGCTGGCGTTCGGCTACCTGCGCGTCCACGTTCAGCCGGAAACCGCCGTGAATGTCCCGCTGGGCCGCCATCATCTTGCGCAGCCGGCTTTTGTATTTCTTCACCACCTTCGCCTGGTCGGGCAGGCTCACTTCGGCGTTGACCACCAGCGGAAAGTCCGTGCGCAGCAGTTCGCGCAAGATTCCCGGAAAGGTTGCGTCGGGCAGGTCCTTGACGGT
Organism: Acidobacteriota bacterium; assembly: GCA_021828225.1. Next base: position 4,927 of record JAKASH010000083.1, read on the forward strand.
GACCCAGGAATAGAGCAGCCCGCCAATTTTCAGATAATCATCCAGTTCGTCCTCCAGGTTGACGTTCGCCATCTGGCTGCGGGCGCTGTGGGGGAAAAGAGATCCTTCTGGCGGCCGGTAAGGCAGCGTATCGTTCGCGACCGGATTCAGGGCGCGCTTGATTTCAAGAAATATTTCCGGGTGCGTCATGCGCCGGGCGCGCATCCCGGCCGCCTCCAGAGTCGCCACGACCCCACTCAGCAGACTCTCGAATTCGGCCAGCAAGTCTTCGTGCTCCCGGCGCGTCCGCTCGATGCACTTCGTCGCCGACAGGCTCCATCCCCCGCCTCTCGTTCCTTTCATCCTTCGCCTCCACTCAAGGCCGGACGGCTGATGATGAACCCTCGGGTCCCAGATGAAGTAGGCATGGAGAAAATTCCGCAGAAAATATCCGCCCCCATCGCGCGCCCGCCAGGCTTCGGCGCGCACCCGGTCAATGGCCTGAAGCACGCCGCTCGGGTTTCGCTGCTGGGCGTTGTAGCGCATCAGCAGGTCCCCGGTCCCTTCGGTGATCTCAAACCGCATCTGCATGCGCATCGAACGCTCGGGCAGCGACCGCACCAGCGCTTCGAGCTGTCCCTTGGCGCGATTGCGTTCCTCGTCCGAGCCGTAAGTGTTGTGCAGTCCGCTGAGCTCATAGCCGGCCACAAACGAACCATTCGTCTGAATCGCTACGTTATCCACGAGGTCCCGGATCTTCAGTTGCTCGCACAGGGCGGGCTCCCTGAGCGACCGCTGGTACTGTTCGCAGGTGACCGGCATTACGCTTCTCCTTCGCGGATCGTGCTGGCGGTAATTTCCGAATCTCGCTCGAGCGCCGAGTAGACGTGGGGCTTCGCGTGAAACATTACCCAGTCTTCGAGATACCCTCGCTGCTTGCCGTACTTGAACAGCATCAGCGCTGGGACGCTGGCGAGTGGCACGAGGTATTGCAGGACCAGGTTCATGGGCAGGCCGAACATCTCGCGGTTGAGGAAACGGCCGAGGATGTTGGTCACCACGGCCAGCGCGAGAATGGCAAACAGGTCCTCGGCCTCAAGACCTAGAAATGTCACTCGCGTTCCCAGGTTGCGGTAAACCGGCGTCACATCAAGTGCCATGCTCATCCTCCTCTATGTCACTCCGCTTACGCCTTGCTGGACGAAGTATTCCGCCAGGCGCGCAAAGCCCGACAGCAACAGGCAGAGCCCGGCCGTCATAAAATGCCGCATCCAGCCGCCTGTGTGTTGAAATCGCTGATCCGTCGCCAGCGCGACACCGCCTGCCGTCACCTCAACGGCCGCATAGACCGGCATCAACACGTTCGTCACCCAGTCCACAAAACTCACAATGGATATCCAATAGACGTCCGGATCGTTCCACGCCCGCTGTGCGGCAAAATGTTCAAGCGCCCGCAGCAGGCCCGAGGCCGCGAGCGCCATCATGCCGCCGTAGAGAGCGTGTGAATACGGATATCCCTTCGAGAAGCGCAGAATCGCCAGGGCAAAGAACAGCCCGGCGAGCGTCGGCAGGATGACGTTCCCCGACCAGTTGGTGAAGTTCAAAAAGCCGTTGTAAAACGACACGAAGATTCTCCTGCCAGGGTCCTTAAGAGGCCATGGCCACAACCAGATACCAGATGCCTGACACTGACAACAGCGCCAGTGCCACCGCGACCAGGCGCATCATCGGGCGGTGCGCCACGAAATTGAAAATCGCCCCAACGATAGCCAGGCCCGCTGCGATGGGCATGACCATTGTCGCGAGATAGGTCCAGGCGCTATCGAGCACATCCACCGTCGCGTACTGGGTTCCGGTATTCCAGCTTGAAAGCAGATTAAGCGTTGTCTGCGCGCCGAGCAGAAACAGCGCCGCAACCACCGAAGGAAGAAAAGCGTCGCCCGCCGCCGCGTCCAGAATCGCTCGCAGCACGAAATAGGCGGCAAGAGTGGTGACCAGTTTTCCCAGGATGAAGTTGTTAACGAAACTCGTGATGTCGGACTCAAACGAAGCGAGCCATGAGGCATTGATGCCGCCGCCCGGCAGCGGCACGCCCACTCCGAACAAGCTGAACCAGGTCAGGAGCGGCTGGAGGGTAAGGAACACGACGCACCAGAACATCCACTTCGAGAAGCCGCCGCCCAGCACAAACGTGACGCCCCCGCCCTCGCGCCGCAGGCTGATCCCGCCGAGCACCAAACAGACCACCGCCGCCGCGGGTGCAAGCAGCAGGAGCACGTTGATGATGTCGTTCAGAAGTTGTGGCGTCTGCATTCGTTCCTCGAAGTTGGGTCTTTGTTCCGGCAGGCTGCCGGAATCAACTCCTGCCGCCTGCCGGGGTTCCTTCCACTCACCTTGTTTTTCTCTAGGTCACACCTCCTGTTCCATTGGCAATCCAGAATTCGAGCAGCCGGGTCAGGCCGGAGACGCCCAAGAGCGCCCCGGCTGCAAACAGCCACCGCCCGAATCCCCGGCCGGTCAGCCACGCGATAATGGCTCCGACCACCGCCCCGCCGGCGCCGACCGGGGCGATGACGTTGCCAATCCAATTGACGAAGTTCAGAAACGCGCCCTCGGGCTGCGCGCCCGTTTCACCCTGAACGGCCACGTTGGTCTGGGGAGACCCGCCAAGGTTCTGCGCCCAGGCGTGCGTCCCGCCCATGAGTAGCGCGATCCCGAGAAACGCCAGAGCTCGTTTCGATTTCGCCTCAAGCTTGATTCGCATCGAAGACTCCTTTCCGCCAGGCTGCCCGCCCGAACATTTAGCGGACGCGCAACCCGGCTGAGATTGTTGCCAGTCTGAGATTGGTAATAGCCCCGAAGCGAATTTCTGTCAAAAATCCGTGCGAGATGAACTGAGAGGCCGGATTGCGAGGTGGGAACCGGGACCGAAAAAAGGCGGGTCAGCGATTGAGGACAGTTCCTCTTACACGTTGGACGGCTTTTTCAAAGTCTGCCCAAATGAGCGGCGGAAGCTTGGAGCCATCGGGCGCCCGGTTGAACGCAAAGCGCTTGGCGGCATTCGAAATAGCCTCAAGATCGGCAGGTGAAAGGTCATGGAGGCGTTCGGCTAGGACCGGAATCGCCGCATCCGAGCCCAAGGCCACGTTGTCAAGGTACTTCCGCAACAACCGTTCCCGTGAGGCGCGGCTGGGCAGGCCGATTTCAATCTTCTCCGAAAATCGCCCGCCCCTAAGCACTCGCGGGTCGATGCGCTCGGGATGGTTCGTCGTGCCCACCAGAAACACGTTTTGTTCAGCCTGCAGGTTGCTGATTTCAATCATGAATTGCTCGGTGACCTGAATGTCGTGCTGACCCACATGGCCGGCCGAGCGGGGAAGGAGACCATCCATCTCGTCAATGAAGATCAGTGAAGGACTATTCTCCATGGCGCGGGCGAAGATCTGCGACACCCGTTTTACGGAATCACCCACATGACTGCCCAGAATATCCGCCGCCGTGAGCGGGTAAAAACTTCGACGCGTCTGGGTGGCGATAAGCCGCGCAAGCATAGTTTTGCCGGTTCCAGGCGGTCCCAGAATGAGTAACCCGGTAGGGATCGGCAGATTCATCCGGCGTGCGCCATCGGGATCATCTAGCAGGCGAGCCAGCGTCCGCAAATCGCGTTCGACGTCTTCTTCGAGGACGAGGTCTTCCCATTGAACCGGTTGCACCAGCGGACGGTCTTTGCCGCCCATCTCTATGAGCGCCTGATTGAGGTCGCGCTGCTCAATCTTGCGCCTTTGAGATGCGGCAAGCGCAGCGGCGCTGTCGGCCAGCGTGTTGAGCTTCGCTGCGCTGGCGCCCGGCGTGCGCCGCGCGAATTCCTGCAAATCGAACCGCTCGCAGGGCCTGTTTGCGAGCTGAGATTCGAGAATCTTCAGGCGAGCGGCTTCGTCGGGGAGGTCCACGCGGATTTTCAGGTCGAACCGGCCCTCACGAATGAGCGCGGGGTCCAAACTGTCCAGGAGGTTGGTAGCGGCCATCAGCACGAACCCATCCATCGAGCGGTATTGGTCGATGCACTGCATCAATTGAACCACAGCGTTGTTTCGAGCGCGGCCGCCCCCACCTGGGTCGCCTCCACTACCCCCTATTTGGCGGGCAGAGCCAAGCGAGTCGAGTTCATCCATAAAGAAG
>JAKASH010000084.1 GCA_021828225.1 Acidobacteriota bacterium
ATCCTTCAAATGCTCATCGAAAACGATATCGAACGGCACCTTCGCCTGGATCAGCGCCTGCGTAAACAGCATGAAGCTCACTGCCGGCCGATCGTTGTTGAATCCCATCGACGCGTAAGAATAAAGTACAGCCACGTCCGCAATGTTCTGGACGTCCTTGTAGTGCTCAAAGTTCTGATGAAAGAACTTGATGTACCGCTTTCGCTCTTCGGGAATCTCCGTGGCTTCGAGGACGCCTCCGACCAACCCCAAGCTTTGGCGGTTGAAGACCATCGATTCCGCCATCGCCGCCGTACTAGTACCTTCTCCACCGTAATGCCCGCTTCCTGCTGTGTATGTGATGATCTGCGTGCCGAGGATGCTTCCCGTTTTATAAGTGCGGATTTTGGAGACGAGGATTCCCTCGGGGGTCACTTCAGGATAGTCACCTTCCTCGGTCCAACTAATATCAAGGTGTGGATAAAGTCCGGGATAGGAAGTTCCCTGTTCCCAGATCGTGTTGATGCCGGACATGCCGGAGCTGGGGTTGGCATCGATGACCGCGCCCGGGTTCAGCCCGCGGATGAACTGTTGCATCTCCTGGTAGTACCGGTTCAGCTGATGGCAGCGGAAATCAGTCCAAAGCTGGAACAGAGGGTCATCAATGAAAGTCAGCGGCCAGTCGATCTTTGGCGGCAATACATATTTTACGTCCGAAAAGCCCAGCCGCATCTTCAGCTCCGCTGGCGAATAGGTGCTTTGTAGGTATTCGCGAAAATCCTTGATGGCCAGAGGGTGCTGGAAGATTTCTGGGCGCCCCTGCAAACTCGTATTGTCAAAATGAATCAAGTCGGCTTTCAGGTCCTCCACTCCCACACGGACCACCTGCTTGATGTAATCCACGTAGCCGGGGTGCATGAAGTAAACGCGCTTGCGAAACGTTTGGCCACCGTAAATCACCGGCTTGCCAAAGTAGTCGGGCAGGAACCATTCCTGAGCCTCCGGTTTCTCCAGAAGGAATGTCTCGTAACCGATTGTGCTGCCTACGTAAAGACCCACGCGGATGCCCTGCTGATGCAGGAAGCCCGCCATTTTTCGTGCAACGTCAATGTGCTCCTTCTCTGCTTCCAGCCCAAAGCCTTTGAAAAAATGGATGATGGCCATCGTCACGCCCATATCCTTGAGCTTTATGACTGCCGCTTCTGTATTTTCGCTTCGATAGTTCGCCTCTTCCCAGGTGGATTGTCCGCCAACACGCCGAAAAAAAAGGGGCATGGTATCCCAACTGCCTACGGCCACCATGGGCGAGTTCTTCAGCCAAGCCCGAGGCGAACTGCTAACTGCCTCATCCGCTACCATAAGATTTGGAATTTGCGTAACCGAAAGCCCTACCGCTACCCCCCGCATAAAGTCCCTGCGATTCATTCGCTACCCCTTTCCTCTATGAAATCGTTAGTTCAATGGTCCAACTTCTTCACACTCTGTTGCAGGTGAATTCAAGATTGTACAACGAATTGACATCCCGTCCTCAATCCGTTGAGGTTCAGATAAAGGCGTCATGGGAATAAGGGGGTTATCCACAATCTGGCAAGACGGAGGTCAGCCAAATGTCAAGAGACAAACAGTTCTCGCGCACGATGCCCTTTGACGTTCCATGCGCCCCCGCAGTGGGCTTATCCCTGGGGTCCCAGCGAACGGAGCATCGACTATTGGTTGGAAAGAGTCAAGTCAGGCAGAGTGGGAACATTTATTCGCTCTTGTTTCATCGTCCGTGAATAGCCATAATAGACTGGTTTTTGTCACACCTGAGAGGAATGATGGGATCATTTCCGTCGTTGAGAAGAGAGTGGATTGCAGCCAGCGAGTCACAGCGCATTGAGCGCATTCTTGCGGCCACAAGAGCTTTTCTGGCACTTGCCTCGCTGTTCATTATCTGGATCGATCCCACTGAACCTCGTCATTATGCCTCGATCGTATATGGGCTCCTGGCCATTTTTGTCTTTGAAGCCGTCGGGGTCCTGATCCTTGTTCGGACTCAAAGGACCTCATCGCCCCGGTTTCGCCTGGCCGTTCACGCAATCGACATATTGTGGCCTGCTCTTATTTCGATTTTTACGGCCGGCCCGAACAGCCCGTTCTATCTCTTTTATACTTTCGTGCTCCTCGCAGCAGCTTACCGTTGGGGGCTGCAAGCAACTCTGGCAACCGCCCTCGCCTCAACCGTGCTTTTCATCTCGCAATCCTTTTTCACAGTCGCAAAGGGATATTCATTCCCTTCTCTGTTTAAAGGATCCTATGACCTGAACTCGTTTGTCATGAAGGGAATCTACCTGCTCATCATGGGTTACCTTTTGGGCTATTTGGGCGAAGAGGAAAAGCAACTTCGTGAAGAAATCACATCGATCGCCAAAGTCATGACAAAGGCTCGCGCAGAAGTCGGTATGCGCGGCACACTCGAGGCAGTGTTTAAGGAGATGTTGGGGCTCTTTCGCGCCAGGCAAGCCGCCCTTGCGGTCCTTGACCATAACTCGGGCAGGGCGTTTGTCTGGAACGTACAGCGACAGGAGGAAAAACAAAAAGTAGCCTTGTCAACCAAGGAACTGCATTCACGGGAGGGCGAGAAGAGCCTCTTTGAAACGCCCGGACACGTCTGGTATGCGATTCGCAAAAGCAAGAGCACCAACGGTCAGAGTTACGACATCCTGGCTTTGGACGAACTGGGGAGAAGGCTTTTCGACGAGGCATGGTCCCCACCACCTGAGCTGGTGGGTAACAAGGATTTGCGTTCCTTTTTGGGAGTACAGGCCAGCTACGCAGACGAATGGTCGGGTGTGATGCTCCTCTTTGAGCCAAACCTCCGGTCGAGCCCAGAGGCTGCCGTGCGGTTCCTGCGAGCATTGGCCTTACAAGTCAGTCCGGCAATATACACGGCATTTTTGACGTCCCGCCTGCGATCAAGGGCAGGAGCAATCGAACGGGCACGGGTGGCGCGAGAGTTACACGACGGGGTTATTCAGTCCCTGATAGGCCTGGAAATGGATGTCGACGTCCTCCGGCGACAACCCAACACTTCCCCTGCAACCTTCGTGGATCGCTTAGCTCGTATTCAGCGTATCCTCCGGCAGGAGGTTCTCAATCTGCGGGAGTTGATGCAGCAGATGAAGCCGATCGAGATCCGCCCCACTGAACTGCTGGACTTTCTGGTAACCATGGTTGACAAATTCCAGCGCGATACGGGCATTTCAAGCCGGTTCGTCTCGACACTGTCTGAGGTTTCTTTGCCTCCTCGGGTTTGTAACCAGTTGGCGCGCATCACCCAGGAAGCGCTGGTGAACGCGAGAAAACACAGTGGGGCTCAGAACGTGCTCGTGCAACTGGGACAGCAGGACGGCCGATTGAAGCTGGCAATTGATGATGATGGGCGTGGCTTTGACTTCTCAGGCCGCCTTGGGCTGTCTGAGCTTGACGCCATTCTGAGGGGTCCGCACGTGATTAAGGAGAGAGTCCGCTCCATTGGCGGTGAACTTGTCGTAGAATCAATACCCGGCAAAGGTTCCCGTGTGGAAGTCAGCTTGGCGAGAAGTACCTATGGTGGATGAACCTTTACAATCTATTCGGATTCTTGTCGCCGATGACCATCCCATTTTCCGCGACGGCCTTCGTAAGCTTCTTGAATCGGAGAGGGACTTTGAGGTTGTCGGTGAGGCCTCTGATGGCGGAGAAGCCATAGCAATGGCCCAGCGGCTCAAGCCGGATGTCCTGCTGCTGGATCTGGCCATGCCACGCGTTCCGGGTCTTGAGGCTGTTCGAGAATTGCGGAATTCCGTTGATGCCATAAGAATCATCCTGCTAACTGCTGCCATTGATCGTGAGCAGATTGTGGACGCTCTACATCATGGCGTAAAGGGTGTAGTCTTGAAGGAATCCGCTACGAGACTCCTTCTCAAGAGCATCCGATGTGTGATGGCAGGACAGTACTGGGTTGGCCGGGAAAGCGTATCGGATCTGGTGAGGATCATTCGCGATCTGACAGCGATTCCCGACCAGGGAACACGAAAAAGGGCATATAACCTCACACCCCGTGAACTCGATATCATCTCAGCAATCGTCGACGGTTACACAAACAAGGACATCGCTGAGAAGTTCTCCATTGCCGAGCAGACTGTGAAGCACCACCTTGGGAATATTTTTGACAAACTCGGTGTATCGAACCGCCTGGAACTGGCCCTGTACGCCGTCAACCATCACCTCATCGACGAACCTTAGTTTCCCGGTACCAACAAACAACATGAACCCGATTGGATCGCCGGCCAGAGGCCCTTCCTTTCTTTCGACCGAATACGGACCTCTTTGTTCGCGCTGCAATCCGGGCCGCTTCTCTCCCTCTGTGAACGGCCTCCTTTAGTTGTGATCGCTGCTCCTCCAAACGTTGCATGCACAAATCAGCGCAATTCTGACCCTTCAAGAGAATAAAGCCCGCCTTCGTATTTGACCGGCTATCCAGGTCCGGCGTATGGTTGCGAACAGCAGCGAAAGGTCCCTTCATGTGAGAAAGCCGGCAACAGAGCAGTTCACAGGAAAATGTGACCATGGTCACAGTACCGGCGGGCCATGAGATGTACAAGTGAGTAACAGACAGAATTTGTACGCCTTAAGACAGGAGACTCTGGTTGAGCGTCAACGTTGGCCTCGATATCGGCGCTGTTAGTCTTAAGCTTGCTGCAATTGGAGACTCCGGAGACAATCCGGTATTTACAGCCCTCACTGAAAGGTCAAAGGAGTTTTTCAGGGGTCACTTTCCGGAGGGAACCTCCTTTGCAGACTGCCCCCTGGTGCTCTCTCGGTATCGCCGGGTAGAAGGGAATCCCGTTCAATCTGTACTCGATCTGCTCGAGGAATTTTACGCTTATGCGCCGGAGCAGCGTGTTGCAGGGATCCGCGTTACTGGCTGCGGAGGGCAGCTTATTGGCAAGGCGCTTGGCGGTTGCGTCGAGAACGAGTTCCGTGCCATCGCCACGGGAATACGAATGTTTCACCCGGAAGTTCGCACCGTGTTTGAGATGGGCGGACAGACGTCAAAATACCTGCACCTTGACCCCTCGGCAAAATCAAACCACATGGGAATTATCGACTACCAGGCAAGCGGGGAGTGCGCGGCCGGCACAGGTTCGTTCATCGATCAGCAGGCGTCGCGATTGCGTTATTCAATCGAGGACGTCGGCCCGGCGGCGTGCAGTGCAGAGTGCGCCGCGCGGATCGCCGGCCGCTGCTCCGTCTTTGCCAAGACAGATATGATCCATGCGCAGCAAAAGGGGTACACGACCGAGCAGATCCTGCGGGGCCTTTGTGAGGCTGTGGCACGCAATTTCAAGTCGAGCATTGTGAAAGGCCGCCAGGTTACACCACCGGTCGCCTTTATTGGGGGCGTGGCCCTGAACCAAAGTATCCGTAACGCGTTACGCGAAGCGTTCAAATTGGAGGAAGGCGATTTCGTTCTCCCTGAACTCTATGGCTGGATGGGAGCAGCAGGCGCGGCCATTCTGGAGTCCGAAGAGCAGGCCAAGTCCGCGTCTAAACATCCGCGCAGGCTCCCGCAACAGGAAATTCTTGAGCGCATGATAAGCAGCGAGCCACTGTCCATGGCAAACGTGCTTCTTCTGCGTAACCAGACAGAGAAGGTTGAACCGCCTCCACCTGGAAAAACAATTCAGGCTTACCTGGGCATCGATGTTGGTTCAGTGAGCACTAATCTGGTAGCGATCGACGATATGGGAAAGGTTCTCAAGGAAATCTATCTTTACACGGAGGGCCGACCCATTGAGGTAGTTACCCGCGGCCTTAAGGATATCGAAACCGAACTCAGCTCTTCCCTGGATATCCGCGGTGTGGGAACAACAGGCTCCGGCCGTGAACTGATCGGCGAGTTGGTCGGCGCTGATACGGTCAATGATGAAATCACAGCGCACAAGACAGGAGCCATGTTTGTCTCCGAGCAAATGGGCATGGAGCTGGTCGACACCATTCTTGAGATCGGCGGCCAGGATTCCAAGTTTATCAGGATCGAGAAAGGGGTCGTGGTCGACTTCACCATGAACGAGGCCTGCGCCGCCGGAACCGGCTCATTCCTCGAAGAGCAGGCCGAGAAGATGGGAATCTCCATCAAGGAGCAGTTCGCACGCCTGGCGCTCAACTCGACAAGCCCGGCGCGCCTGGGCGAGCGCTGCACGGTCTTCATGGAACGGGACGTCATGGCGCTGCTGCTTAAGGGATCCAAAGTAGGCGATCTCGCGGCCGGGCTTGCTTACTCCGTTGCCCTCAATTATCTGAACCGGGTAGTGCGCGGGCGCAAGATTGGTGACGTTATCTTTTTCCAGGGAGGTACAGCGTATAACGATGCTGTGGCAGCAGCCTTCTCGCAAATTCTCAGCAAGCGCATCATCGTGCCCCCCCACAATGGCGTGATGGGAGCCATTGGCGTGGCCCTTATTGCCCGTGACCGTATGATGGGTTTGGATCATCCCAGCCGGTTCCGCGGGTATGACATTCGACAAGTCCCGTTCACCGCGCGAGACTTCGTCTGCCGGGCCTGTTCCAACTACTGCGACATCAAGGAGTTCACTATCGCGGGCCGGCGAACATACTGGGGTGACCAGTGCTCAGACAAGTTCCGCAAACCCTCGCATTCCGATCGCAAGCCCGTTATCGAGGACCTGATCGAGTACCGGGAAAAGCTGCTGGAAGCACCTCTGCTACGCACCGTGGACCACCAACCTACGGTTGGCATTCCTCGCGCCATGTACTTCTACGATCGGTTTCCCTTCTGGTGCACATACCTCCAGACACTCGGTTTCAACGTCGTTGTCTCTTCCGCCACAGATCGCAAGACGGCGGTCGCGGGTGCAGAGATGGCTATCGCCCAACCCTGTTTTCCCGTCCAGGTTGCTCACGGCCACGTGCGGGAATTACTGGAAAACCAGGTGGATTTCGTCCTGTTACCCAACACCGTCAACGCTGAGTCCCCAGATTCCACAGTCCCTTCTCATCTCTGCCCATGGAATCAAACGCTTCCTTTTGTTGTGCGGGTCGTACCCCAGATGGAGGAAGCCCAGGTTAAATTTCTCGCACCTACAGTCCATTTCCGTTTCGGACAGGAATTCGTGACGAAAGAGTTGGCAAAGTTTGCTCGCGGTCTGGGGATCTCTGCCCGGAAAAGCAAATTCGCTGCTTATGCGGCCTACGCGGCCCAGAGCAATTTTGATCAAGCCTCACTCAGGGCAGGCGAATGCGCCTTCAAAATGCTAAAGGACACGGGCGAACCGGGAATTATCCTGGTCGGTCGTCCCTATAACCTTTACGATCGCAGCGTGAACTGTGATATCCCGCGAAAGCTGCGCAAGACCTACGGAGTGAACGTTATTCCCATGGACTTTTTACCGCTTGACGCCGAAGATGTCACCGAGGTCAATGACAACATGTTTTGGAATTCAGGCCGGCGGATTCTGGCTGCCGCACTTATCGCTCGCCGATTCCCGAACTTGCACCTGATTTATATCTCGAACTTCAAGTGTGGTCCCGACTCCTTTATTAAGTCATTTCTGAACGAAGCTGCCGGCAAGCCCTCGCTGGTACTTCAGTTTGACGGCCATTCGAACGACGCAGGCTTCATCACCCGTTGCGAGGCCTATCTTGAGAGTAAAGGGATATTGAGATGTCCTTCCCTCACCGCTGCAGTGTAAGTCGTGCAATTGATTCCAATCATCCGCTGCATGGCAGGACGATCTATTTGCCCGTCATGGCAGAAGGGGCTTCAGAAGTGTTCGCCGCCATTTTCCGCCGCCTGGGCGTCGAAGCACACGTGACCCCGACTTCCAGCAAGCGGACACTCGAAATGGGTGGCAAGGTGACCCAGGGTGACGAATGCTATCCGACCAGAGTGGTTATCGGTGACCTCTTCCAGGTGATTGAACAACCCGGGTTCGATCCCGTCCGCTCGGTCTTCTTCCTGCCAACCTCCGATGGTCCCTGCCGGTTCGGACAATACGTTCCATACCTCAAGAAAATCCTGCGCGAATCGGGACACGGTCAGATCGAGATCATTTCTCCCTCGGATAAGCACAGTTATGCCGAACTCGGAAATACAGTCGATACCTTCATGCGATTGGGCTGGAGGGGAGTTGTAGCCTCGGATTCGCTTCACCGCCTGCTGCTCAAGACCCGCCCTTATGAAACAGTGGCCGGATCCGCAGATGACGCCTATCAGGAGAGCCTGAAGGACCTTTGTGAAACTATCGAGTCCACGTGCGACAACGTAAACTGCCAGCTACAGGACTTGGTCGCATCTCTCAAACGCGCGCGTGACCGTTTTCGCAATGTGCCGGCAAAATATGATAATAATCTGCCCCTGATCGGTGTAGTCGGCGAGATCTTTTGCCGGCTAAATACGTTTTCCAACGAAGACTTTGTCCGAAGGCTTGAATCTCACGGTGCCGAAGCTTCCCTCAGCCACGTCGCTGAATGGGTCAGCTACACGAGCCTGGAGGAGAGGCGCGGGCTCCAGATGTTCGGGCGGACCTTCTCGCTTGAAATGCTGGGCGCGAAGGTGCGCACGCATGTGCGCCGCTCCGATGAAGAAGCGCTGCTCGCTCCGCTACGTGAGGACTTCGAAGGCTATGAAGAACCTCAGGTAGAGGAAATTATCAAACTTGCCTGGCCCTATCTGCCGGCTTCCGGGGTGACCGGCGAGATGGTTCTGAGCGTGGGGTTGGTAGCCTATCATGCGAAACACGGCGCGGACGGAATCATCGACATCAGTCCCTTCGCGTGTATGAACGGTACGGTCAGTGAAGCCATCTATCCGAGGGTCAGCCGCGATTACGGTGGCATCCCGGTCCGCAGTTTCTACTTTGACGGCACACACTCCGATCTGGATCGCGACCTGGGAGTATATCTCGAACTTGCTCACTCCCATCACGAGAATAAA
>JAKASH010000085.1 GCA_021828225.1 Acidobacteriota bacterium
GGCACAACTCCCTTCACGACATCCCAGAACGGATAGAAATTATAGGTGTCCATGATTTTGGCCATCACCGGCAGGTAGTTGTCCCGCGATTCCTTCGTCTTGCAGGTAATCAGAGGAACGCCGATCCCTTCTGCCCAGGCCATTTTGGCCAGCGCCTCGATGTAGGCAATCTTGCCGGGCTCGGGCATCGGGACGCTCGAGTCGTACTCGTTCTCGATCTGCATTAAGATGATCGGTCCGCCGTGCGTAATCTGGTGGCGGCGAATCACCGGTAGAATCAGGTCATACCAGTGCTTCGAAGTCTTGATGCTCTCGGGATTGTCTGTGCGAAGCGGAAAGCGCATGGCCGCGACCCAGTCGGGGAATCCTCCGCGATGCCACTCGGCGCAAATGTAAGGGCCGGGCCGCGCGATCATGTAGAAGCCCATCTGGTGGACCAACTTGATGTAATCCTCGTATTCCGTCAGGTTCACCTGGCCTTCCACCGGCTCGTGGTAGTTCCAGAAGGCGTAGCACTCAATGGTATTGAAACCGGCTGCCTTCAGCTTGGCCAGGCGGTCGCGCCACTGCTCCGGGGGACAACGCGTGTAATGAAAAACCGCGCCGTAAATAAAGGTGTCCTTGCCGCGGATCGTGAAACACTCGGAGTCATAGCGAATGATGTCCGGCTTGGCGAACACCATTTGATCCGGCGATGCCAGCAGCGTCTGTGTCAGCAGGCCGTCGCCCAGACGGGCCATGAGTGGCGCGGCCAGCGCGCCCTGCAGGAATTTTCTACGGGATGAGTTCATGAATAGCGCCCCAGAATCATGCCAGATTAGTCTCGATGCGCTTCCTACGGAAACGGTTGTTCTCAGCTACAACTCAGCAGGACACAATCGCTTCCTTCAACGCCCCGACCAGAGGTCGTGCGATCACTTTCGATGCATGCCGTCTTGCCCAACTTAAATTAGTGAGGATACTGCAGGCACTGGCAGGAACTGGTATTAAATTCGTTGAATCCTGAGCTACAAATCGCGGGATTTATGCGTTAATGTGGAGTCGAAGCGTATAACTGAACCAGGGCAAGCGAAAGCTTGAACATGAAAGGCGCGCGGAAAACCATGAAAATCATTGATACGCACCAGCACTTGTGGGACCTGGATCTCTTTGCCTATTCTTGGCTTGAAGATGCTCCTTCGTTGCAGAGAAGCTTTCGGATGGAAGATTATCTTGAAGCAGTTCGGGGTCTGGAAGTCGAGAAATCGGTCCATCTGGAAGCCGATGTTGATGAAGCTTACATGCTGGACGAAACGCGGCACATCCTGGCGCTGGCCGAGCAGGAAAATCCTCTGGAAGGAGTGGTTGCCTGCGGCCGGCCGGAGAAGCCGGATTTCGCCGATTACCTGGAGCAGATCGCCGGCCATCCGAAACTGAAAGGCATCCGGAGAGTCCTGCATACCCAGCCGGATGACCTCGGGCAATCAGCTCTCTTCGCGGAGAATATCCGTCTGCTCGAGCGCTATGGGCTTTCGTTTGACATCTGCGTCCTCGCCCGCCAACTGCCCATTGCTATTCGTCTTGTTCGCGAGTGCCCCGGAGTATCCTTTATCCTCGATCACTGCGGCGTTCCCCAGGTGAAGGAACGCATCCTCGATCCGTGGCGCCGGCACATCCTGGAGCTGTCAAAGTTCCCCAACCTCGTCTGCAAAGTTTCCGGGCTGGTCGCCTATGCTGACCCGGAAAAGTGGACGCCGGAGGATTTGCGTCCCTACGTGAACCATGTGATCGAATGCTTTGGATGGGATCGGGTGATGTTCGGCAGTGACTGGCCCGTTTGCACGCTGTCCGCTCCGTTGCAAAGATGGGTGGCAACCCTCCGGCTTCTGACGCACGACGCCGGCGAAGAGAAACAGCGAAAGCTGTTCTACGAAAACGCCGCAGGAGTCTATCGGCTGCAATAAGCCCTCGCTCGCCGGTGCCAGCCTTCCTCGCAGAATCGGGCTTTGTTAGAATAACTTCGTTCACATGGCGTTGGCCTGGTGGCCGGGAAGGCGGCAAGACTTGCATTTAAGGGATGGAGTCAGACCTGTGCAAAGGCTGGGCCCCATAATAGCTTTATTTTTTGTTTCCTGGCCTCTGTTCGCTGTTCGCCAACCTGCCACACATCTGGGCAACATTGCATCTTCTGCGCGAATGCTTTTAGAGTCAGCCGCCTGCCGCATTCCTGCAAGCAACTCCTCCGGAGCGAGCCAACTCCTCAAGATGGTAGCCTCTCATCTCTCGTCGTCCGGTTACTACAAGCTGGGCACGCTGTACGTGCAAAAACAGAATTATGCGTGTGCCGCGGCTGCCTTTCAGAATCCTCTCAATCTGGATGGAACCTCCTGGCAGGCGAGATATAGCCTGGGCCTGTCGCTGGCGGAGGAGGGAAAGTACAGTCAGGCGAGCGTCGAATTGCGGAAGGTCGTCGCGCAGAAGTCGGAATTCGCCAAGGCACACCACGCTTTGGGATCGGTGCTCCAGAGCATGGGGAACAGGAACGGCGCGGCCGCGGAATTTGAACGCGCGATCAGACTGGACCCGAAACTTTATTATGCTTACTACGATCTGGCGCAGGCGCTGGATTCGCAGAAAGAATATACCGCCGAAATTTATTACCTGCGAAAAGCTCTTGCCCTGAATCCTCCCAAACGCACGGCCAGCTCGCTTGAAATGCAACTTGGGACCGCGTATGAACACGGGAAGAAGAAGGGCAGTGCAATCCGGGCATTGCGGAAAGCCGTGGCTTTGTCGCCAAAGTCCGTCCAGACCCATTACGATCTTGCGACCATGTACGCCAGGAACTTCCGCTAACGGGAGGCCAGGCCTGAATTTGAAAAGACTCTGCAGCTTGACCCCGGCAATAACGAAGCGCGACTGTCGCTGGCCAAGACGCTTGTCGCGATGGGCGATCCGGGAGACGCTTTCCTCTTGCTCCGTGATTACATGCGGGAGGTTCCGGGAAATTACCAGGCCTTCTTCGCGATGGGACGCGCTTACTTCCAGCAGGGTCATTTGAAGGAAGCTGCCGAGCAATTGCAGAAGGCGGCAGAACTGAAGCCAGACAACTACGCGGTGCAGTACGACTACGGTGATGTTCTTTCGCACCTGGGAGACCTTCAGGGAGCCATCCATGTCCTGCGCGCGGCTGAAAAACTGGCCCCTGAGAAGTCCGGCGCGCCCGACGACTTGAGTTTCATCTTCAGAAAAGAAGGGAAGCTTCAGCTTGCGCAGCAGGAAATCGCGGCTTTCCAGAAGGCCAAGCAGCGGAGCCAGAATGTGTCAACGGCTGCGGCTCTCGGCACAAAAGCCAACCAGGCATTGCAGCGCGGGAATGCGAAAGGCGCCGTTCAGGAATACGAAAGGGCGCTCAGCTTTGACCCCGATAATGGCAAGATGCATTACGACCTCGGCTTGGCTCTGGGAAAACTGGGCAGGAGGCAGGAGGAGCAGGCGGAACTGCAAAAGGCCATCGAACTTGACGCAAACCTCGCTGAAGCGCACAACGAATTGGGAGTTCTCCTGATGTAGGATCAGAAGTTCAGCGACGCGGAACGCGAGTTCAGGACCGCGCTGGCCATCAACCCTGCTTATGCTGAAGCCCAAAACAACCTGGGAACGCTGTTGGGCCAGCAGGGGGAAATGTCTCCGGCGGCTGCGCTGTTCCGAAAGGCCATTCGAAATGATCCGCACTACGCTCAGGCCTATGTTAATCTCGGCCTCATCCGGGCGCAGGAGGGGAATTACGCCGGCGCCATGAAAGAGTTCCGGGAAGCCTTGGCGCTCGATCCCGCAAACAAGAGGGCCCGTGCTGCCCTGAGCATGCCGAAGTCCCAGCCAGATCACGGTGAGAAGCGTGCAAGAATCTCTGAAAAATAAGGTGGACGTTTGCGGGGGGCCAAGCGCAATGGTTGTGAGGGCGAGTGAACTTGACACGCAAGCGGGCAGCGAGCAAGTTGCTCTACCGGAAGTAAATCTGAGTCAAAAAGGAGAAAACGTGAAACGATACGGACAGGTTATCCGGCTGCAGCCGGGGGTCAAGGAGGAGTACGTTCGTTATCATTCCAACGTGTGGCCTGAAGTGCTCAAGACCATTCATGACTGCAATATCCGCAATTACTCAATTTTCCTGAAGGACGACACCCTGTACGCCTATTTCGAGTACGTGGGAAGCGACTTTGACGCCGATATGGCCAGGATGGCTGCCGACCCCAAGACGCAGGAGTGGTGGGCCATTATGGGGCCCATGCAGCAGCCCATTCCGACGCGGAAAGAAGGCGAGTGGTGGGCCAACATGGAAGAGGTTTTCCACACCGATTGAACTTCCGGGCCCTTTGCGGTGCGGATCACGTGGCCGGGCTTGGAATTTTCACATACACAGCGGCCTGAGAGTTTACCCATGGGAGGTCCGAGAGGGCGTCAGCTCATGGCTTCAGCTAGGCCGCCCGGATGGAAAAGAAAGTCTGGGGCTAAAGACGCCCAATACAATTGCCCACGAGCGGCAAGGCTGAAGAGGTTGCTGGAAAGCCTTCTGGGACCATGTAATTCCGCAGGCAGCGAGAAATCGCGCTTTGACATCAGAGCCATTACGAGATTGCTCGTCGCCTTCGGCACCTTGAAATGACAGGCGGCGCGAGTTTTTCAGCAACCTGTGAAGCCGCGCGCTGACGCGGGATGCGCAGGTGTTTCGATTTAAGCCACGGCTGGTTCTGAATGGCAACAAGAGTAAGTTGTTGGTTGGCCTTGATCCTGGCGGTACTGTTCGTCGCTCTGCAAACATCTGCCATGTGCGCACCTGGACACAGGGCTGCAATAACACCGAAGATTAAACTTCCTCATTACAAGAATACCGCTCCAGGCGTGGGCTACGTGTGCTCCAGGACTTGTGCTCGCTGCCATGCCAACATCTACAACAGCTTCGTCAAGACGGATATGGGGCGTTCGGTCTCGTTGCCGGACAGCCCGGAACAACGGGCGATCACTTCAAAGCCTGTCATCGTCAGGGCGAAGAAACTGAACCGGTATTTTCAGGTATTCCGCAAAGGATCCGAGATCTACCAGAGCGAATACGAATTGGGACCGGATGGGAAGGAGATTTTCAGGACCACCTACAAAATCGATTACGTCATCGGCGCCGGGGCAAACGGGTTTACCTACGTCGTCAGGCGCGGGAATTATCTGTTCGAGGCTCCGCTCACCTATTACTCTCGATCTAAATCCTGGGGGCTATCTCCGGGTTACGAGTTCGGCGATTACGGCTTCAGCCGCCCTATCCATGCGGCCTGCATCACTTGCCACAGCGGGCTGCCGCAACCCGTTCCCAACCGCAACGGGCTATTCAAGGATCCTCCCTTCCGCGAGATGGCAGTCGGGTGCGAAAACTGCCATGGCCCGGGAGAGTTGCATGTCAAGGCGATGCTTACCGGAATTCTCCCCAAAGGCAGGATTGACCCCAACTTCGTCACCCTGCAAATTTGTCCGAATGGCTGGTCGACAACATATGTATGAAGTGCCACCAGGCGGGCGATGCGCGTGTTCTTCAGCCGAGAAAGCACTATGCTGACTTCCGTCCGTGGACTCCCTTGGAAGCACAGGATCATCGCGTATGAAGGAGAACTCTTTCCTGAAGCTGCCTATCATCCGATGCAAACAGTTCTTGCGATCCTTCCACTATGAGCGCCTGTAGCCGCCTCGCATGTCACGCCCAACCCGAGCCAAACATAGTCTCTTCGGAACACGCTCCCCGCTGACTCGTCCGGAATCCCTTCAGAGCAACCGTTCCGTCTCGTTATTGACGGATTGTCGTGGGAACTTCTTCTTGACTCTCCCTGTCTGCTCGTGATACCAAAAATACCGCCGGGGTAACGGCAGCAATCATTCTTCTATTGTGAGAGGGGGATCATCCCGATGAAGCGCAGGAAATTCTTTCATGTTTTAGGCGGCTTTGCCGCCGGGTCGGCTTTCTGGCCTTTGTCCGGCCGCAGGTCGCTTGCGGCCAGTTCTTCTTCCGCGCTCCCCGCTGCGGGTGTCGCCAAGGGGTTTGACCATTACACCGAGGACTACGCCCAATTTTGCGCCACTCCCGCGAACGAGCGCGCCTTTTACGCCTTGCGCGACGGCCGCATTGTCTCCGAAAAGCTGGACAACCAGGATTGGAAGCCCACGGGTTGGGGTGATCCGCCTGCGTTGCCC
Source organism: Acidobacteriota bacterium (assembly GCA_021828225.1). The sequence goes on from JAKASH010000085.1 coordinate 6,214, forward strand.
GTGCCGGGCGGCTCGCATGACGGTGTGCCGATGATTTCGCCCATCCCGGACCTGGCCGGAAAAGGACCCTATAAGCCCACCTGGGATTCGCTGCTTCAGTACGAATGTCCCGAATGGTACCGCGACGCCAAGTTCGGCATCTGGAATCACTGGAGCCCGCAGTGCGTGCCCGAAGACGGCGACTGGTACGCTCGCAACATGTATATGCAAGGCTCCGGCCAGAACAAATTCCAGGTCGCCCACTACGGCCCGCCCTCGCGGTTCGGGTACAAGGATCTTTGCGCCCAGTGGACGCTGTTGAACTGGCAGCCCTCGGAATTGATGGATCTGTACGTAAAGGCCGGCGCCCGCTTTTTCGTCTCTCTTGCCAACCATCACGACGGTTTCGATACCTGGAACTCCAAGCATCACCCCTGGAATGCGGCCAACCTCGGCCCGCACCGCGACGTGATTGGAACCTGGGCGGCCGAGGCGCGCAAGCGCAATCTGCGCTTTGGCGTCACCGTGCACCAGGCCCGCAACTGGTGGTGGTTCCAGACCAGCCACGGCGCCGACGCCACTGGCCCCCTGGCCGGACACCCTTATGACGGCCGCCTGACCCTGGCCGAGGGCCGCGACCAGTGGTGGGAAGGCTACGATCCGCAGCAGCTCTATGGCGCGAAGCATCCCTTCGACGCCCTGCCCGACGTCTCCTACGTCAAGAACTTTTACGACCGTACTCGCGACCTGGTGGACCAGCACAGCCCTGACCTGCTTTACTTCGATAATCCGCTCTTTCCTCTGGGCTGGGGCGGGATGAATATTGGCGCCTATTTTTACAACAACAATCTGCACCTCAACAACGGCAAAATAGAAGGTGTTATCACCATCAAGAATGTCCCGCCGCATCTGGCCAAATCGGTGGTGGCCGACATCGAGCGCGGCCTGGCCGCCACGATCCTGCCCCATCCTTGGCAGTCGGAGACCTGCATCGGCGATTGGCATTACCAGCGCGAATTATTCAACCACCCGGGCGAGTACGGCGGGTACATGCACCCGCGCGAGGTCATCCATTGGCTGGTCGATACGGTCAGCAAAAACGGCACGTTCCTGCTGAACATCCCCGGCAAACCCGACGGCACCATTGACCGCAAGGAGCGCCTGATCCTCGAACACATCGCGGAATGGTTCAAGATCAACAGCGAAGCTATCTACTCCACCCGCCCGTGGAAGGTCTATGGCGAGGGGCCGCACATGATCAAGGCAGGGTCGTTCCAGGGCAAATCGACCAAAGAGCTTGATGCCCGCGACATCCGCTTCACCCGCAACAAGGCCAACACCATGGTTTATGCCATCGCGCTCGGCTGGCCGGAACAGGCTCTGCTTCTCCGTTCGTTCGGCACCGCGGCGGCCACCCGTCCCGGCAAGGTGGCCCACGTTGAGCTGCTGGGCTCGCCGGCAAAACTCCACTGGCATCAGAACGCCGAGGGCCTCCGCATCGAACTCCCTCAGCAAAAACCGGCCTCCGACTACGCCGTGGTCTTCAAGCTCAGCCTCGCCTGATCGATGTCACAGTATACGAGGTTGCACACTTTCTCGATGAGCAATCGGCCGGGCAATAGCTTGAAGGTGTGGATGCGACGAGACTGCGAACCGCGAGTACGCCAAATCTGGCTGATCGTCATGCGGTCGAGCCCTGTGGCCTCAGACGAAGTGCGCGTGCTCCAGTACGTCTGTCCGCTCGGGGTCCGAACCACGGTCTGCTCGACCTGACCATCCGTAGCTTGTCGTTGCGCTCCGGGGCGCGGCTTTTCATAGAGTCCTTTCAAGCGGTCTTTCAGAAATCGAGAACATCACTTGCCTACTATGTCCATCGAGCAGCGCGGTTTCTTCGCCAGCGCTTGTGCTCGAGCCCCTTGGCGAATACCAGCACCACCCGCGCTCGCCGAGCAAGCTCCGGCTGGCTATACCTCCGCTGATCGGTGGATTTAACCTGCCATCGTGCACGCCGACCAAGGAGGCGCTTAACCGCTGGGGCTGCGGGTTCTCCTCGGTTCGCTTTATCTGCGGAACGCGGGCCATCCACCAGCAGATGGAAGACGGCCTGAGCCGGTTTCTGAGTACGGACGACACAATCTTTTACAGCTCCGGCTTCGACGCCAACGGCGGGATGTTTGAAATGCCGCTGGACGCCGAAGACGCGGTTGTTTCCTACGAGCTGAATCATGCCAGCATTATCGACTGAATCCGCTGTGCTACAGATAGATGGATTGAGGGGTAGAAGAAAAGCCGTACAGAGCTGATTTAACTGCAAAAGCTTACGTTAAGCCTCCGCATCCTGCGAGGGGTAGGGTCTTGTATCGGGAGGTCATCGTGGCAGGCTTCCGGTAATAGCCAGGCCTTGGCCGCTTTGACCGATGGAGTGCTAATCATGACCTCGACGCTGGGGGTTATCAAGAAAGTTCTGGATGGTTTTCTTATGTTTGTATTGGGCCATGCTGTCGTTGGCGCGCCTGCCGCCGAGAAAATAAAGCATCTTGGTGAAATCATCTTTGATGGTGTAACGGTTGCGCCGGTAGTAAAGTTCGCAGAACTGCATAAGGAACCTAGCTTGCGGCCACGCGCTGGGACGTGCTGACGGTTTGCGTGGAGCTTGAACCCACTCTGAGGTCGACGGTCCCGGGCGCCACCACACGGCGCATATTGAGGTCGTAATCCGCCAGCAATTCCGG
>JAKASH010000086.1 GCA_021828225.1 Acidobacteriota bacterium
ATTTCTGGGGATAGATGCCGTACTCGGCGAGGCCGCCGGGCTTGATGTCCCGGTTAATGATGAAAACCTGGTGTCCAGCAGTGGCGATCTTGCGGGCAGCGAAGAGTCCGGCGGGGCCGGCTCCCACCACGTAAACAGTTGCTTGATCCATGAGTAACCTCTTTGTCTCTCAGCATAAGTCTCCCACTCATGACTCGCCGCCCACCAGTCTGTGGGGTCTCGTTCACATCACCTGTTCCGGTGATCGATTGAGTAGGATTTTAGCAGATTCGGGGGGCTGTTCACAACCTTGAGCGTGACGATGTTCCCATGCGATGGTTGCCAGCCAGCCCTTCGGGCCAGGAACGGCGGCCTTTGGGCAGTCCTGAGAAAATTGCTGAAATTTGAGCGTTACTTTCCCGGCAACGGGTGTATTATGGATACCTTAAAATCGGACACCCACAATTCTACTCTCACGTGTCCACAGGCGAAGTTCTTCCTGGCTTTTGGTAGTCACATTCTTGGCGGTCGAAAAAGTCAATACACTTGCAGTTCCCAGGATAGGGAGATACCTGCCAATTACTCTTCCTGATCGACGGAGGTACTTATATGTCCACCATGAACCGCAGAAAATTCTTCCAGATTTCTGCTGCTTCGCTTCTTGCTGAAAATGTGCTGGTTGAAGGCTCCGCGTTTCCTTTGCTGGCGCAGGCGTTCCCGCGTGGAATGCGGCGCGCCCTGGAAACCAGCCCCTACCGCACGGCGCTCCAGAGGCTGGAAGCGATGGTAAGCATGCCACTTCCCGATTGGCGGGCCCACGCCGACGACCTGCCCCATCCCGAGGATCCCAGCCTGGATGATTCAAGCTGGAAGGCGATCAAAGTTCGAGAGCGCTGGAACAGCCGCCCGGTGTGGTTCCGGCGCGTGCTTGAAATACCCAGGACAGTGGGCGGTTACGACATTCAGGGCAAGCGGGTGATGCTGGCTCTGCGGCTGGGCTTTGAGGGGCACGGGCGGGTGCGCGTGTACTTCAACGGTTCCATGGTGGAGATGACCGCCGACACGACGCAACAACCGATCCTATTGACCGAAAGTGCCAGGCCGGGCGAAAAGTTTGTTGTTGCGGCTTATGCGCCCGCCGGAGAAGGTTCCGCAGGAATCTACGACGCGCGGCTGGAGATTGATTATCCGCCGGAAGACCCGAACCCCCTGACCATGCTCCAGCAAATTATGGCGGTCCATGCGGTGTCAAAGGGCTTTCCGGATGGGCAATCGCAGCGCGAGGCGCAGTTGAGCGCAGCCGTCAAATCGATTGACTTTGGAGCCCTTGACCGGGGCGATCAGAGCGCCTTTAACCGCTCACTCGCCGCTGCCGATGCCAAAATGCAGCCGCTGGCAAAATGGATGAAGCAATTCACCATCCTGGCTGTGGGGAATGCGCACATTGATCTGGCGTGGCTTTGGTCATGGACCGAAACCGTGGAAGTTGTTCGCGACACCTTCGGCACCGCCGTGGAGCTGATGGACGAGTATCCGCAGTTTATATTCGCCCAGTCCACCGCGCAGGACTTCCTCTGGCTGGAAAATAAATATCCTGACCTGTTCAAGGAAATTCAGAAGCGCGTCAAAGACGGCCGCTGGGAGATGGTGGGCGGCATGTGGTGCGAGCCCGATCTGAACATCCCTTCCGGCGAGTCGCTGGTGCGCCAACTTCTGACGGGCAAGCGCTACTTTCAGGAAAAATTCGGAGTCGATGTCAGGATCGGATGGAACCCCGATTCATTCGGCTACAGCTGGCAACTGCCACAGATTTACAAGCGTTCCGGGGTCGACTATTTTGTGACCCAGAAGATGTCGTGGAACGACACCACGAAGTTTCCCTACAAGCTTTTCCAGTGGGAGTCGCCGGACGGCAGCCGCGTCCTCACATACTTTCCGCACGACTATGTCAACGGGATCAACCCGGTCCAGGACGCCGAGTATATCGGCGAGGACACCTCGCTGTGTTCGGGCTACCACAAGCAGATGCTTCTCTACGGAGTGGGTGACCACGGAGGCGGGCCGACCCGGCAGATGCTGGATGCCGCCGTGCGCTGGCAAAAGTCTCCGAAGGCCGCATTTCCGAATTTCAAATTCAGCACGGCGCAGGAATTCTTCGACGACGTTGACAGCAATCTTTCGAAGTTGAATCTCCCGGTCTGGAAGAGCGAACTCTATCTCCAGTTTCATCGTGGAACCTACACGACGCAGGCGGACAGCAAAAAGCGTATGCGGGAAATGGAGCAATTGCTGATCAACTCCGAAAAATTCTCGTCGCTCGCCATGTTGAGAGGGCGCAAATACCCTCAGGACCAGTTCGAAGATTGCTGGCGCCGGGTACTCTTCAATCAGTTCCATGACGTCATGGCAGGGTCCGGAATTCACATCGTTTACGTCGAAGAAGCGGAGAGCATGCAGTTTGTCAAACTCACCGGTGAGCCGATTCTGGAAGGTTCAATGAAGGCACTCACGGCGCGCATCAATACGCGGGGACCTGGGATGCCGGTCGTGGTGTTTAACCCTCTCAGTTGGGCGCGCACCGATGTGACAGAAGCGGAGGTGCAATTCCCGGAGCGGGTGGTGAAGATCGAGGTGCAGGACCCGGACGGCCACGTTGTGCCTTCGGCGGTGGTCTCCCGCGACGACTCGACCGGCACGGTGAAAGTCCGATTCCTGGCACGGTCTGTGCCTTCCATGGGCTATCGAGTGTTTCACGTCATTTCCAGCAGCAGTCCCCGGGAGGCAACTTCGACGCTCAAGGCCAGCGGTCTCCACATGGAGAACGAGTTCCTCAGCGTTGAGATCGATCCCAAGACGGGTTGCGTCACGAGCCTAGTCAACAAGAAAGATGGTAAGAACATCTTGAAGCCGGGTTCACAAGGCAACCTGCTGGAAGCCTTTGTGGATAAGCCCAAGCAGTACGACGCTTGGAACATCGATCCGGATTACGAGAAGTTCAAGACGGAGTTGCTGGACGCCGAGGAAGTGAAGCTGGTGGAGAATACTCCTGTGCGCGCAGTCGTGCGCGTGAAGAAACGCTTCCAGAACTCCTCCTTTATTCAGGACATCTGCATGTATCCGGAAGTTCCGCGCGTGGATGTGAACATGCAGGCACACTGGCATGAGCAGCACATCATGCTGAAAGTTGCTTTCCCGGTTGACGTCGAAACCGAGTGGGCGACCTACGAGATTCCCTACGGCACAATTCAACGGGCTGCGGTTCCTCACACAAAGGCCCAGAAGGCTGAGTTTGAGGTTCCGGCTCAGCAGTGGGGTGACCTTTCGGACTCCAGCCGCGGGTTCAGCCTGCTCAATAGCTGCAAGTACGGCTACGACACGGTGGAACCGATGGTGATTCGCCTCACCTTGCTTCGCTCTCCAATATCTCCTGACCCGCACGCCGACCAGGGATTTCACGAATTTACTTATTCGATGTATCCCCACGTGGGCGGCTGGCAGGAAGGGAATACCGAACTGCGCGGCTACGAGCTGAATGATCGTCTTCTTCCCGTCGCAACCTTTGCGCACGAAGGCCCGCTTCCTTCATCTCACTCATTCGTGCAGATTGAGCCGAAAAACGTGATTCTCACCGCCATCAAGAAGGCCGAAGATGACAATGCGCTGGTTTTCCGGTTCTATGAGTTCGAGGGTAAGCCATCGCAGGTGCGGTTACATTTGCCCGAGGCTGCAGCGCAGGCTGCGCAGACGAACCTGATGGAAAAGGAAGAGAAGAGCATCTCGCTCGAAGCGGATGGAAGAGAGATTACCGTCCCGATCGGCCGGTATGAGATCGCGACGGTCAAGGTCTTATTCAGACATGCCGCGGGAGCGACTCCTGCCGAGCGAGTCTAAACGATGCGCCAATGACTGCCGGGGCCCGGCGCCTTGCCGGGCTCGGCAGTTGGTTGACGCCGAGCCATCCTCATCAACTGCCTTGCAGCGGCGCTGCAGCCGACCGCGCCACTTTAATTTGCAAACTTCTGTAAGGCTGAGTTTGCCCGGGATTCGTGTAACAATAGGGTCAGACGCGTGACGCTCCTTGCCAGGGAGGCGGGCGACGTCGATCAAACCGCGTTGGGAACCCTTTGAGCACTCGGAATCGAAAGCGAATCCAAATTCACGGTACTGTTCAAGGCGTAGGATTTCGCCCCCTTGTTTATCACTCGGCTCATCGGTTCAACCTGGCGGGTTTCGTGTGCAACACGCCGGATGGCGTTCTGATTGAAGTTGAAGGCCCGGACGCCGCCATTTCCAGTTTTTTTCAGGAGCTCACCAGCAACCCTCCTCCACTGGCCAATATCAATGGTGTTGTCACCACTGAAGTTGAGACGCTGGGTGAATCAGAGTTTAACATCCGAGACAGCGTAGAACAAGAGTTTGACGCCGTGCTCGTTTCTCCCGACGTCGCAACCTGTGACGATTGCCGGCGAGATTTCACGGACCCCGATGGCCGGCGCTTCGGTTATCCTTTTACCAACTGTACCAACTGCGGACCTCGCTACAGCATCATTGAGGATGTTCCTTATGACCGGCCGAAGACGACGATGAGCGAGTTCCGGATGTGCCCGGAGTGCCAGGCTGAATACGGCGATCCCGGCAACCGCCGGTTCCACGCGCAGCCGAATGCCTGTCCGGTTTGCGGTCCCCAGCTTGCGCTGGTTGATCACGGTGGAGCGTGCATTGCCATTCCGGGCAATCAGGAAGACAGGCGTGAGACGAATGTGAATACAATCCGCGAGGTTCGCCGCCTATTGCGCGACGGGAAGATTGTTGCCCTCAAAGGACTCGGAGGATTTCATCTGGCCTGCGATGCCGAGAACGACGAAGCGGTCGAGCGGCTGCGAACCCGCAAGCGTCGCAGTGACAAACCTTTCGCTTTGATGGCGGCCGACGTTTCTGCCGTGGGCCGCTTTTGCCATGTCTCAGACGAAGATCGCAAGGCACTGCAGAGCCCCCGCCATCCCATCGTGATTCTTCCCCGCCGCCCCGGTTCGTGGATTTCTCCGTCAGTGTCTCCGGGCAACAACACGTTGGGAGTTATGCTCCCTTACACTCCGCTGCACTCGCTCCTCTTTGGCGAGAGTACGGAAGATCTGCCGGCCTTGGCGGCCCTCGTGATGACGAGCGGAAACCTGAGCGAGGAACCGATCGTCACCTCAAACCAAGAAGCCCTTTCGCGATTAAACCACGTCGTCGACGCCTTGCTATTGCATAACCGGCGAATCCACATGCGCGTAGATGATTCGGTGGTGCGCGTGTTCCGCGGAAAAGAGCGCGTGATGCGGCGGTCGCGGGGATACGTTCCCGCTGTCATTGATCTTGGCGCGCCGTTTGCTGAGATTCTGGCCTGCGGTCCGGAACTCAAGAATACTTTTTGTCTGACGCGCGGCCAGTACGCCATCATGAGCCAGCATATTGGCGACCTGGAGAATTACGAGACGCTCTGTTTTTTCGAGGAGACACTTGCCAATCTCAAAAAGCTGTTCCGCATTGAACCGCGCGTGATCGCTTACGATCTCCACCCGAGCTACCTGAGCACGCAATATGCCCTGGAGCAACACGGCCTGCAGAAGATCGGCGTGCAGCATCATCATGCGCACATCGCCAGTTGTATGGCGGAGAACGGTTTGAGCGAAAAGGTTATCGGGGTGGCGCTTGATGGAACGGGCTTCGGGACGGATGGCAAGATCTGGGGCGGAGAATTTCTGGTCGCCGATTTCGAGCAGTTCGAGCGTCGCGCGCAGTTGCGTTACGTTCCACTGGCAGGCGGCGATGCCGCCATCCGCCAGCCGTGGCGCTCCGCGCTAAGCTACCTGCGGGAAACGTATGGGAACGAACTGCCGGATGATTTGCCGCTGTGGAAAGAGGTTCCGGAGAGAGATCGCAAGCTGGTCGGGAAGATGCTGGAGCAGGGAATTAATACTGTAGCAACATCGTCCTGCGGACGGTTGTTTGACGCTGTTGCGTCCATTCTGGGGTTGCGGCACGAGATTAACTTTGAAGGCCAGGCGGCAATCGAGCTTGAAATGGCGGTGCACGACGGAACCGAGGGGGTCTATCCTTTCCAAATCGAGTACAGCATTCCGTGGCAGATCGACGTCCGGCCGATGATAGAATCGATAGTCAAGGAGAGGCAGGAAGGGGAGGTGATCGGAGCAATTGCCGCGCGGTTCCACAGCACGCTGGCGGAAATTATTGCAGAAGTTTGCGGGGAGTTGCGCGAGCGGGAAAGGCTGAACAAAGTCTGCCTGAGCGGGGGCGCCTTCCAGAATATGCTCTTGTTGCAACGCGCGATTTCGGCACTCGGCGAATGCGGCTTTGAGGTCTACCTGCATGCGAGAGTCCCGCCTAACGACGGCGGAGTTTCGCTGGGACAAGCGGTGATTGCCAACGCTGCGGTCAAAAAAGGAGACTGACGATGTGCCTGGGTATTCCCGGCCGGGTCGTATCGCTTATGGATGCGGGCGGCCTGCGGATGGGTAAAGTGCAGTTCGGCGGTATTGTCCGTGAGGCGTGCCTGGAATATGTTCCCGAGGCGGCTCCGGGCGATTATGTGATTGTGCATGCCGGCTTCGCCATCAACCGCGTGGATGAGGAGGAAGCGGCGCGTACCTACCAGCTTCTGGAAGAGATGGGACAACTGGCCGAACTCGATCAGGATGGAACCGAGGACCGATCTGAACAGGATGAACCAACCGGACGCTAACGCCAATGACCCGTTGCCCATAGGATTCAGAAAACGCCGATGAAATATCTTGATGAATACCGCGACGCGGAGATTGCGCAAGGGCTGCTGGAGGAAATCCGGCGCGTCCAGAAGCGCCCGTGGGTTCTGATGGAAGTCTGTGGCGGGCAAACGCACTCCATCGTAAAGTTTGGGATTGACGATCTGCTTCCCGAGGACATTGAGCTGGTGCACGGGCCGGGCTGTCCGGTTTGCGTCACGCCGCTGGAACTGATCGACAAGGCGCACGCCATCGCCTCGAGGCCGGATGTCATCTTCTGCTCGTTCGGTGACATGCTGCGCGTGCCGGGCTCGGAATGTGACCTGCTGACGGTAAAGTCGCGGGGAGCGGACGTGCGCGTTGTCTATTCTCCGCTCGACTGCCTGAAAATCGCCCGCGACCATCCGGACAAGCAGGTCGTGTTTTTTGCGATTGGTTTTGAGACCACGGCTCCCGCAAACGCCATGCTGGTGTGGCGCGCAAGACATGAGGGAGTCCTGAACGTCTCGGTCCTGGTCTCGCACGTTCTGGTGCCGCCGGCTCTGGAGGCTATTCTCGACTCGCCCTGGAATCGCGTTCAGGGCTTTCTGGGGCCGGGGCACGTATGCGCCATCATGGGCTACCGGGAATATGAGGAGATCAGCGCGCGTTACAAAGTTCCGATCGTGATCACCGGTTTTGAGCCGGTGGACCTGCTGCAAGGCGTGCTGCTGGCAGTGAAGCAACTCGAAGAAGGACGCGCGGGGGTGGAAAACCAGTACGCGCGGGCGGTGACGCGGGAAGGGAATCAGGCCGCGCAAAAGATTGTCTTCAGCGTGTTCGAAGTGTGCGCTAGAAAGTGGCGAGGCGTGGGTCGGATTCCGCAAAGCGGCTACAGGCTGCGCGAAGAGTTCCAGAGCTTCGACGCTGAACGTCGTTTTGATGTTGGCGAGATTGATACCCAGGAGCCTTCCGTCTGCATCAGTGGTGAAGTCCTGAGAGGCATTAAGAAGCCGCACGATTGCCCGGCGTTCGCCTCCAAGTGCACGCCCGCGCACCCGCTGGGAGCGACGATGGTTTCATCCGAAGGCGCCTGCGCCGCTTATTATCTTTACGGGCGACACCTGAAGCCTGCTGCGGGAGGGTAGCAAAGGCCCGCGGTCAGAAGAGCACTGATGGTGGTTACCAGGCCATGCCGGGTAGGGAGGAGAAGAATTGTCGGACGATGAGAAACGCCGCTTGATGCCTGGGGAAGCGTGTCCTGCGCCGACCATTGACCACAAGCAGATTGTCCTGGGACACGGCAGCGGCGGAAAGCTGACTCAGGACCTGATCGAGAAGCTGTTTCTGCCGAACTTCAGCAACGACTATCTGGAGCAGCTTAACGACCAGGCAGTGCTGGACGTGAATGGCTCGCGGCTAGCCTTCACAACCGACTCTTTTGTTGTTACGCCGATCTTTTTCCCCGGTGGCGATATCGGGCGGCTGGCGATCAATGGCACGGTGAATGACCTGGCGATGAGCGGAGCGGTTCCGCGCTTTATCGCCGCAGCGTTTATTCTGGAGGAAGGTCTGGCGGCCGATGATCTGGTTCACGTTGTGGATTCGATGCGGCAGGCGGCGCAGGAAGCAGAAGTGCTGCTGGTGACCGGCGACACCAAGGTTGTCAACCGCGGCAAGGGCGACCAGATTTTTATCACCACGACAGGCCTGGGCATTGTGGAACGGCCGGTCAAAATCTCTGCCGACCGGGCTCGGCCGGGCGATCGGATTCTCCTGAGCGGAACGATTGGCGATCATGGCATGGCCATTATGTCACGACGCGAAGGCCTGGAATTCGAAGGGCCGATTGAAAGTGACACGGCTGCGCTCCACACGCTGGTTGCGGCCATGCTGGAGGCCAGCGAGGAAATCCATTGCCTGCGCGATCCCACTCGCGGCGGGGTGGCGACCATTTTGAATGAAATTGCGGCGCGGTCGCAGGTGGGCATGGAACTCGACAGCCGGCGCATTCCGGTTCGCGAAAGCGTGAAGGGCGCGTGCGAAATTCTGGGACTTGATCCGTTGTACGTAGCGAACGAAGGGAAACTAGTTGCCGTCGTTGGGCCAGAGGCGGCCGAGGCCGTGCTCGATCGAATGCGCAACCATCCGCTGGGCCGCGATGCGTGTTGCATTGGAGAAGTGGTTGCCGCTCACACGCG
>JAKASH010000087.1 GCA_021828225.1 Acidobacteriota bacterium
GCTCGATGATGGTGTCACGGCGCTGGAAGCACTGCTGAACCGTCTGGCCGATGTTCCCACGCCTGCCGGTCCAACTCCCGTCGAGCTACAAAAAGTGGCAGCCGTACAAATCTCCGCAGCCGACTGACACGCTGAAACACAAAAGCAAAAGGCCCTCCGGCACCGCCGGAGGGCCACAGGGAGGAAGCGGCTAGAAGGGAGCTGCCTCGGTTGTGTCGGATGCCGGGTCTGCGGCGGCTGAACCGGAAGCAACTGCTTCCGGTTCGGGTTCGCTGCGGTCGAGCTTGCGCACGATATCGGCGCGAATCGACCATGAAGTGATCTTTGTGGCCTTGCTCTTCTTGCTCTTGCCGTTCGGCTGTTCGTACGTCGAACTGACGAGCACGCCTTCGACGAGAACGTGAGCGCCCTTTTTGACGTTGTTGAGAACGTGTTCGGCGAGACGTGGACGAAACACTGCGATGCGATGCCACTCCGTCTTCGAGACCCACTCGTCCTCGGCGTTCTTCCAGGAACGTTGTGTGGCGAGCGAAAACACGGTGAAGTTCGCGCCGTTGTTCCGCGCTTGGCGTTGTTCGGGATCGGCACCAACAAACCCGACTAAAGAAACTGAGTTCAAATAACACATGACTGCTTTTTCTCCTTTTTTGCCCCATTTTCTTGAGGCACCAAAGAGCGAGAGGCTGCTGCTCCCAAAGCGAGGGTCTGCTTTATGGGAGGGGCCCGCATCGTTCGGGAAGAGCCGGGAAAGCAGAAGGCCCGAAGCTGCCGGGCGCAGGAATTAGCCCGAAGCAGTGCCCAAGAAAATGAGCGGCGGAAAAGGAGCATGTAAGAGAACTCAGTCGAATCGGGAAGCGGACGATCACGATCTGCGGAAGTGAACAAGTGGCGCGGCACACGTGACGAGCGCAGCGATCCAACAACGATCCGAGTGGGTCGGCAGAGGCTTGGCGAGCGCGGAGGGCAGGCACCAGCTCGCGCGCTGGCGTCTCCCTCCCCTGCGGCCTAAACGCTCCGCCGTCGGCTCCGCAGGCCTCCGTTCCGGGAGACGCCAGCACAACGGCACAGCGCTAGTCGATCAAGTCGAACGAAAAGCTCTTGCCATAGCTATTCCACTTAACTATCAGGTAAGACATAAGCTTTTTCTCCTTTTTCGTGCCCCATTTTCTTGGGGTCACCCAAAGCGAGTGGCTTCTGCTCCCCAAGCGAACGGCTGCTTTATGGGAGGGACCCGATGCGGTTGAGGGCGGAACCGTGAAAGCAGAAGCCGTGAAGCTGCCAGGCGCAGGAATTAGCCCGAAGCAGTGACCCGAGAAAATGAGTGGCAGAAAAAGGATGGGCTTGCCGGCCTCAATCGAAGTCGCACAAGGGGAAGGCCCCGCAACATCTCACGCGCAAAAAACTGCCGATAACCGGACGCCGCCCACGTGCTCCTGAAACAGCTAGGGCGAGTACGCTTTTGCGACTGGCCCGCGCTGCATCGCGCCGAAGCGACTATGGCCAGCGGCGACCGCACCGGCGGCGCACTGGCCCTCCCTTCACTACGGACTAAACGCTCCGCCTACGGCGTCGCAGTCGTTCGTTCCAGGCAGGGCCAGTGCGATTCAAAACCCACGCGGATCAAACGCGATGAGCCTCGGTTCCAAAAAGCTCTTGCCAGGCCTATTCCAACTAACTATCAGGTACATTTTCGATTTCTCCTTTTTCCGCCCCTTTTGCTTGGGGCGCCCGAGAGCGAGTGGAGACCACTCCCAAAGCGAGCGGCTGCTTTATGGGAGGGACCCGCGCGGTTCGGGAGGAACCGGGAAAGCAGAAGCCGCGAAGTGCGATTTTCGCATCCCGGCTACGGGACTGCGGGCGTGGGAATTCTCCCGAAGCAGCGCCCAAGCAAATGCGCGGCGGAAAAGGAGGCAGTTGCGACATTCAAATCGAGGCGCGGGAGTGAGCGGTTGCCGATAGTTCTACGGCAGATGACGATATTGTAAATCGCTTTTTGGTGGTCGCAAAAGAGGCACGGGCACTGTGGTAGGATGCGTTGCACGGCACTAAATGGAAACCTGATGTTGTGAGAGACGGTCGTAGCGTGCGCCGCCGAAATAACACGACCGATCAGAGTGCGGCCCGGGCAAGCCGAAACGAAACGGATTTCTTGCCACGGCGCAAGCGTCGCTGGATTGGGCTCAGTTGAAGAGGAACATGATACTGCCGCCTCCAGAATGTCGCGTATATACACCGGCTCCTCTGGCGCACGCCATGGTGGAAGCCATAGATTCCACATCGAATGGTCGCTGGTTAGACCCTTGCATGGGGCCCGGAGTATTCATCGCGTGTCTGCACAAGAGGGGTGTTCATAAAGAACGTATCGTAGGAATTGATATCGATCCGAAATCGGAAGCGGAAGATAGATTTGCAACAGCAATTCGTGGTGTCGATTTTTTCGAGTGGTGCGCTGCGACGCCGGAAAGATTTGATCGAATAGTGGCAAATCCACCCTACGTTGCAATCCGCAAGCTTCATCCTAAACTCCAGAAGTCCGTGACATCGTTGGGTGCCGACCGGGGCGGATCGTTTGCACGGCGATCGAATTACTGGTGTGCATTTTTGTCGGCCTGTCTTCGTGTTCTTGCCGATCACGGGAGCCTAGCTTTCGTCCTCCCAGCGGCGTGGGAATACGCTCAGTACGCCTCAGACGTTCGGCACGCAATCCACGAACGTTTCGAGAACGTGGCAGTGCATCGCTCACGCGAACCACTATTCGCACAAGTCCGAGAGGGCTGTGTCGTTTTGGTTGCGAAGGGCTACCGGAGGAATCCGACGAAGGCTGTACGTGTTGCGCACGAAGACGCTCAAGCGCTTATTGCTGCTCTAACGAAAGATATTCGCAGGCCGACGGTACGACCGAGCATGGCTGGTGTGGAGGGAACGTCCTTCACCGCGTTTTCTGATCTTTATGCAGTCAAGATCGGCTGCGTTACGGGTGACGCAAATTACTTCCTGCTTAGAGAATCGGATCGAGTGCGCCTGAATCTGCCAATCGAGTCGGTACGCCCGATCGTTTCAAAGGCGCGCCACCTGAACACCGCATACCTGACTTCGGCGGAATGGCATCGCTTGCTGAAATCTGATGAGCGAGTGTGGTTGTTCTACCCGGAGCGCGGCGTGCTGCGGCGAAAAGCCGTTCAAGTGTATCTGGAGCTTGGTCGTCACAAATGCGACCTCAATGGGTACAAGCTCCGAAACCGCGAACCTTGGTACCGAGTCCACGATGTGAAGCTTGGGGCCTCGGGCTTCCTGAGCGGGATGACAAAGTTGGGGCCGTGGATTTGTTTTCGATCGAAATCTGATTTGATTGCCAGCAATACGCTTTATACAGTCACCAAAAAGACGAAAATGAAGTGGGAAGAGGAAGCAGCCTGGGCCCTGTCCCTACTTTGCACGGCAGCGCGGAGGCAGTTTTTGGAGATTGCGAGGCGTTACCCGGACGGTCTTCCGAAACTCGAGCCGCATGACATCAACTCATTTCGGTTGCCAGTCCCGCGACGCACAAGAGGCGCTCGCGAGGAATACGCCCGCGCGGTCGGCAATCTCGTAACTGGGAGGCTCGCGGACGCGGTAGCGATCGCGGATGCATTTACGAGGTGGCGATGAATCGGAACTTCTGACACTGTTGGAACCTCGCTTTTTGCCAATGCTTGGGTCGTTTGGAGTGTTGCGTGGCGTTGATGCCCAGCCAATCAACGGAGATTGATCCCTGTGCCCCTATCGATGAGGCGCTCTTGCCGTTGCTCAAGCTGGCCGAGAGTGCAACAGCCACACATTCACGATTGCCGGTGCTGTCGCTGTGGAAGCAAATACCGTTTGTAGCCTTATTCGCGTCGCATCTCCATTTGCGATGGCCGGGTCGAGTTAAGTCTCTGCCGCTAAGCCCGCGAATCGGAATCTTTCCCTTTTTTGCATCTGATTTCGACCTGTTTTCGCGGCCGCTTTATCGCGTCCAGGAAGCTCGATTTCTCCGGCGGACGGCGCGCGCCAAACGATTTTCGGCAAGCCCGAACTCAAAGGGCGAGCTATACCCAGATTGGGAGCAGGCGGTTGATCGTAGGCGGGAGAAACTCGAGCAGCTGATCTTGCCCGCATCGTCGTTCATCTCCATCGACCGAGTCAATGAGAATGGGGATATAAAACAGGGCAACCGAAGGATCATCGGGAGATTTGCACCTCGTGGTGAGCCTCGACCGCAGTTGTTGGTCCCTACGCGAGGAGAACTGACTCGCCGGATGGTTCAAACCTTTAACGATCTCGATCTGGTGCTCGTAAATATCCAAAACATTCGCGGGAAACATCTCGCGGCATCGATCGCTTATTTTCTAGGCGAGGTAAGCGCGACGGTGCCCATGTTAATCGTCGCGGCGAGCCCCGCAGACCTTATCTTTGCGCAGGCACTCGAGCATCCCTCCAAGAAGCCGGTGATGATCAATCGTGTGAATAGTGGTCCGGCGCTGAAGATAAATGAAGTTAATCGGGACCGGCCGCTGGCCGAGCGAAGGTTTTGCTTTGCGATCGAGGACCTTGCGGAGAAATCCGACACCATCGCCGGCCTCGTTTCACAGGCCAAACGGACGTGGTGGGCCACGAGACAGTCGATGTCGCTCGACACACCACGGGAAGCGTTGGCGTTCGAGAAGTTTTATGCCGACATATTAGCCCGGTCCCCGAATTGCGAATTCGAGCTGTTGGAGGAGGCAAAGCGACTAATCCTGGAGGAATCCCTGAACGCTTCGATGCGGGAGGATCGCCGAAATGCCGTGGTCAGGGCCGCGCTGCACGACGCGAAGGATTATCGCCTATTGATTATCACGAGATCGGATGCCACAGCGGAAGAGCTTAAATCGATACTGGCACGTTATTTGGAGATTCGCATTGAAGACCTCGCAGCCCTGGGCATTGATGTGCTAAGCGTCTTCAGTCCGTGGCCCGCTAGAAGCTACGGGACGACGGTGGTATGCGGCTATTTTGGAACCAGCACAATCGACATGTTACTGGCAGCAGGAGCGCGACAAGCGATCCTCGTCGTTGACCCGATCGAGGCGAGGGTCGCGATTTGGGATATCGAAAAGCGGTTCTGTGGTGTTCCTGAGCTGCCGGAAACGGTGCGATCGTACTTCCTTCAAGTTTCCACTGTGTTGGAGACAATCGCCTCTCCGTCAAGCACACCCATTTCACTTCCGACACTTTCGGGGAACGGAATGCGCTCCGTGAGTGCAGCGACGACAGCATCGGCGTCCGGGAACAAAACGGCCTATGTTTGTTTGTGCTTCGCTGACGGCTCGACGCAAGAAATTGCATCGAATGCTCGGTTTGAAGTCGTGGGCAGGAAGCGGTTACAACTTCAGAGTATTCCAGCCAAGGATCTGCAAATTGGCGATCAAGTTGTGCTGCTGAATGATGACGAACGCGCCGGCTTTTCCGAACGCCTCATTCACGCAATGGATGAGGGACGTTTTCGTGTCGACCGGCAGATACGGTCGACCTGGCTGACCACCCTTCGCGCTGTTCGCGCCGCATATAAAATAAACGTCCCCGATATCAAACAACGGATGGAGAGGGCAGGTGTCGAGGTTGATCCGAGCACCATCCGCACATGGCTGCCGGCAGGCTCATCCCAAGAATGCGGCGTGCCCGAGGGCGAAAGCGCTTTTCTGGCGTTTGCGCAAGCGCTTGAGATTGCGACGCCGGCAGATGAGCTCCGCAAGTGGTTCACTGGTATTAACCGCCTTCGGATCAATCACCGCAGAATCGGGCGCGAACTCGTTCGGGCGATCCGGGGCGCTTACCTCGGCCGCCTTGACCCGGTTACTGTCGCGAGGATGGAAAGAGAGTGGGGGGTAGAAGCAAAGGCACTGCTTGAGGCCGCGCGTATCGCGATAGTTGATGATGTAATTCCCCTGGACAGTGAGGCGGCATGATTAACGATGAGACATACAATGCGTTTGCGAGAGGTCTAGCCGGTCAGATTCGACAACGGGCGAAGGGCCTTGATGGCGAGAGCTCGCGCATCGTTAATACCAGGCCGCAGGAACACATCCTTGCGGGGTTTCTCACTCCCAGGTCACACGTGTCCGACAATGCGGCCAACGGAGATTCCGAGAACGATGATCTTCCCCGAGATTCGGCTTTTGAGCTAACGTCGCTCGGACTCGAGTGGCTTGCAGATTTCGGTGCGCTCTCCCATGTGGCATCACTTTCGGTTTCGGCGTCCCTAAACGTTTACGTACGTTGCACACCTTCATTCGAGGAACAAAGGAGGCTTGGCTCCTGGCGTCGGGAACACGGTGGTGGTGCTCAGGTCCAAAAAACGCAAGCGGTCGTTCCTGTGTGGAAGCGGGTTCGGATTCCCGACTTTTCACTCGAAGTCGATGTTCAGAGCCTTATTCGCGACAAGCGGCAAAGGATAGAGATATCGTCGTTTCTCTATTTGCCGCCGACGGTCATCCCGCCCGATATCTATTCCGGTAGACGCCCCGTTTATCTCACAGAGAACGAATGCCAAACAGAGGCTGCGTTCGCTGCGGCTGTAGGCCGGGCACGAACCCAGCCGTTCGTTTCATTCTGGGCAGCATCGGTAGACGTGCGCCTGATCAGTGTTCCCACAGAGCGCAATGCAGTACGCGTGGCAATGAGGGTCATAAATGACTGCGCCGCGCCAGCCAAAGCTCAAGCCGACTACATGGACGCAAATTTATACGCAGTGCGTCTCGCAGTCGCCGTGCCGAGAGCAATCCACCGACCGACAATCTTCCAAGAGCTTCCGGCGAGTTTTCGTTATGATCGTCGGATGCCGGGGGTTGGCATAAACGCGCATGTCGAAATTCAAGAAGACGGGGATTTGCTGAAATTGACGGCCGAAAGCGTCCCCCTGACGGAGACGCCTCGACTTGAGGCACGAGAATTTACGGATGCGGTTCCTTCTTTCGCTGCTCTGGGCTCCGACCCCGTGCCTGTACTCGAAGCCATCGCGCGAGAGATGGAAAATTACAACGGAACGCAATGGGCGACCAAGCTCACCACACTTTCGGGAATAGAGCTCGAAGATGCGCGAAGGTCACGGCGTGAATTTAAACTCGAAATAGGCCGCTTTAAGCGCGGCTTGGAGTTGCTCAAAAACCCAGCGTTCCCTTTCGTAATGCAGGCGTTTCTGCTCATGAACCAGGCGATGGGGCGTGCGCACCAAAGCCACAGCAAGTGGCGGTTGTTTCAAATCGCTTTTATTGTTTCGCTTCTCCCCGAGCTTGCCTCAAGAGAATACGCGGCCCTTGTCAGTCAAGATGACGGCTTCGTCGACTTGCTCTGGTTTGCCGCCGGCGGCGGCAAAACCGAAGCGTTTATGGGAATCATTCTTTGGCAGGCGTTTTTTGATCGTCTCCGCGGAAAACAGTTTGGCAACACGGCCTTTATCCGGTTTCCGTTGCGCCTTCTAACGTTCCAGCAACTGCAGCGCTTGGCTGGGGCTCTTGCGGCTGCCGAGCTCATAAGGAAGGAGAAAGGGCTAAAGGGCGCTCGATTTAGTATTGGATATCTTGTTGGAGGTACAGTCACTCCAAACAAGATCGACAACGAACTCCATAAACGCCTCGTGCGACAAGGGCTCGACCCCAAATACAAGCGAATCTTTGAATGCCCTTTTTGCTCCGCGGCTGTCTCCATAGCCTATGATGCGGGCACCAGGCTCATTGAACACCGCTGCGAGAACCCAACATGTCCCGGTGGAAAGGACCGGTTGCCGATCTACGTTACAGATCAAGATATATACCGGTACTTGCCGACGGTGATTGTCTCGACGGTCGACAAACTTGCGCTGATCGGGCAAAACCATCGATTTTCGAACCTTTTTGGACGGATTGACCTTATCTGCGGGAGACATGGAGCAAGCTTCGGAAAATCGAACGAGCTATGCGAAGCAGCGGCGGCCTTCAGCCGGGGCGAGCGGCCGCAGTCCTGCGCGGGCGCTCCTTTGTATTGTGGTCCGTTCCATGATCTGGCACCGGCGATTCTTGTTCAGGATGAATTACATCTCCTCAACGAAGAACTCGGAACGTTCGATGCCCACTATGAAACGGGTGCGATCGCTCTTTCGAAGAGCCTTGGTACAAAACCGTGGAAAATCATAGGCGCGACGGCGACGATTCAGGAGTTCGCCCGGCAGGCCTGGGAATTATATCTCCGGGGTGCCCGGCAGTTTCCGGCTCATGGTCCCGATGCCGATGACTCCTTCTATTATCGCGCCAGCTCGGAGAAAACGGGACGCATCTTTGTCGGACTTTTGGGCGTCGCCCGAAAACATACGCCCGCTGTGACGAAAGCTCTCTCGATCTTTTATCAACAGGTGCAGAAAGCCCGCGAGTTGATCGCGACCGACCCGCAGCTGGCGGAAGCCATCTATGGCGTACAGAACCTAAACGACATAGAAAAAAAAGACCTGCTGTTCTTGTACGAATTGGCGCTGACCTACGTCCTGACACGGAAGGGCTCGGACCAGGTCGCCGAAGCGATTGAATCGCGCGTCCGCCGCGAATTACAAGAGATCTCGCCGCAGCATGGCGAACTCCTCATTGAGATGTTTAACGGAGGTGTCGATGTCTCGCAAATGATCGCGAGCATGGACGAACTGAAGACAACCACGAGCGAAGGCGATCCGGGTACGCGAACGCGTGGGATTGTGACGACGAATATCATAGGGCATGGTGTGGACGTTGATCGATTTAACGTCATCGTTTTTGCGGGTTTTACGCGGCTGGTGGCTGAATACATTCAGGCCTCCGCACGGGTCGGACGACGCTTTCCGGGGATATCGATTTTTGTTCCGACGCCGCAGAGCGAACGCGATCGGAGCATTTTTGATCGCTTCGCCAAATTCCA
>JAKASH010000088.1 GCA_021828225.1 Acidobacteriota bacterium
ACGGAAGACGCGCGCAACCGAAAGTCATGACAGAGCCATCGGAACAAGTCGATCCGGCGGGCCTGAAAGAGGCTGTCATCCAGCTCCGCGAGGCGGCCGCTGCCAAGAAGTGCTGGTCCTGCGGATGTCTGCACAGCTCGCTGCGCGACATCGAAAAGGCCTTCCCCGAAGGCAGGCGGCCTGTTGAGCTTGAGGAAGCAATTCGGGCCGCCCGAGGCCGCCTGACCGCGATCAAGTATGATTGCCTGGGTTGCAAGGTCTGCTTTCCTCCCATTGCCGTTAACGCCCTCAAGATCGAGGGCGACGTCTGCCCCGCAGAGCCGGCAGAAGAGCGTCCAGGGTGGCCTCCGCTGCCGGGAGATTACAACGTCATCCGCTACCGCGCTCCCGTCGCAGTCTGCACACTCAACAGCGAGCAACTGGTGAAAAACCTCGCCGAACGCAGACCTGACAGCCTCGCCATTGTCGGCACCATGCGAACGGAAAATCTCGGCATCGAGCGAGTGATTAAGAATACGCTCGCCAACCCGAACATTCGTTTCCTGCTGCTCTGCGGCGTAGATACGCGACGCGCCGTGGGCCATCTGCCCGGCCAATCTTTTGAGAGCCTCTTTCGTAATGGCCTTGATGAGCGAGCCCGCATCATTGGCGCAAAAGGAAGGCGCCCCATGCTCAAGAATGTAAGCCGCGAGGAAGTCAGAGCGTTCACGGAGCAGGTGGAACTGGTGCCGATGATTGGAGAAGAGAACGCAGACACGATTGCGGAGAGAATTCGGGGCCTCTCCGAAAGGAATCCCGGCGCCTATGCGCGCCCTTTCCAAGCCGCGTCCATTGAGCCTGTGCAGGTGGCGGAGCCAAAGCCGCTCATCCTCGATAAGGCCGGGTATTTTGTTGTCTATCCCGACAACCGCGCCAAGCGCCTTGTGGTGGAGCACTACACCAATCAGGGTGTCCTTAACTGCGTGCTGGAAGGCAGCTCGACAGGGGCGCTTTATGGCGAAGCGATTGAACGCCAGCTTCTCACGCGCCTCGACCACGCCGCTTATCTAGGCCGTGAACTGGCGCTCGCCGAGAAAAGTTTGATGGACGGAACGCCGTTCGTACAGGACGCCGCGCCCGGAGAACTTGCGACACCAAAATCCACGTGCGGCACGACCGGCGGCTGCGGCTGCACACCTGGGCCAAAACCGACTACACTTCCGGCGAAGAAAGCCAACTGGATCGGCCTCGCCGCGGTGCTGGCTATCACGTTTGCCATCATCGGCTATAAGGCGCGTTCCTCACCACATCAGCAGACTTCGAGCGTTGCGGCGCCTCCTCGCGTATTGCTGGTGGCCAACATGAGCGAAGCCGATTCGCCCGGCGATGCCTGCGCAGAAATCATTCACCTCGTACGCGCAGCGCGGGAACGTGGCATTCCCGTCAAGGAACTGGACCCTGACAACAAATCCAAATTGCTGGCCCGCTACCACGTGCTCACCATTCCCACCGTGCTGATACTCGACAGCAGCGGAAAAGTAGTCGCACGATATGAAGGAGAGGCTCAGCAGACCGTCGCGGCCATACGCGCCGAGCTTGAGCGGCTGCATTAAAACCCATGGATCTTCGCCAAACGCTCAGTGCGGCGCTTTCCGCAGGGAACATCGCAGCAATTCCGCTTGCGCTCATAGGCGGCTTGATCGCCGGCGTGAACCCTTGTTGTCTCGCAATGTACCCGGCCGCCGCGTGCGCGTGCGGCGTCCAGGAGCAGACCTCCAAGCGGCCCTTTCGCAATGCTGTTGCTCTCGTGCTCGGTGTCGCTATTTCCATTGCGTTGCTCGGCTCCCTGGCGGCCTATATGGGTCACATAGCAGTCATCGCAGCACCAATCAAGTATGCGATCGCTTTTCTTCCCATCCTGATGGGCGTCCACGTGCTTGGATGGATTCGCCTGCCGCTGATGAAACCCAAAGCGTTTCGCCCAGGGTTCAGCGGAGCTTTCGGAACCGGGGTGCTGCTATCGCTGGTCATCGGGCCGTGTGGAACACCTGTGCTGGCGTCCGTGCTGTCATATGCCGCGTACAAACAGAGCTTCCTTTTTGGCGGTATCCTTCTTTTCGCTTACGGCATCGGCGACGGCCTTCCTTTGGTGTTGGTGGGCACGGCGGCCGGAGGCGTTCTGAAGCGGCTTGATTGCAGCCGCTTCGGCAGCTGGATTAACCCAATTGTTGGCAGTCTGCTTATTCTGCTCGGTTTTTATCTTCTGTGGCGCGCGTGAATGCGCCCGGCTCAGCCGCTTTGCGCCCTTGTGAACTCACGCGGAGAAAGAGGGTACCATGTGCACCAAATCGTCGCCTCCTGAAAAGGAGATTCTGGAACGCCAGCGCGTACATTGGGACGCGAACTTTTCACGAAAGCCCGATATGTTCGGCGGCGACGCGAGCGCCCCGGCTTTGGAAGCCTCGAAACTCTTCCGACGTGAAGGCAAAACCAACCTGCTCGAACTCGGTGGAGGGCAAGGGCGGGACACGCTGTACTTTGGCCGCGAGGGCTTCCGAATCACCGTGGTTGACTATTCTCAGGCTGGAGTTGAGGCGATCACCGCGAAGGCGGAAGCGGCGGGCCTGCGCGAAAGGATTACTCCAGTTCGGCACGACGTTAGGGAACCGCTTCCGTTTGAGACCGGCGTTTTTGATTGCTGTTACTCGCACATGCTGTTCTGCATGGCGCTTACCACGCCACAGCTTGAGCGTCTTTCCGACGAGACCTGCCGAGTCCTGAAACCGGGCGGGCTGAACGTCTATACGGTGCGGCATACGAAGGATGCTCATTATGGAACAGGAATCCACAGAGGAGAAGATATGTACGAAGTGGGCGGTTTCATTGTCCACTTCTTCAGCCCCGAGAAAGTTCGGCATCTGGCCAGGGGGTGCGAGGTCGTGAGCATTGACGAATTCGAAGAGGGTGGACTACCCCGCAGACTGTTTCGCGTGACCCTGCGAAAGAGTGCCGATGAACCTGTATGAACATGAGCATCGGAAAAATGCTGTCCGGTACGCTGATGCCGGATGACGTTCCTGGCTTTCTCAATGCGACCGTACATCAAAAGGTGGGCGCTGGAGCGCGGACAATAATGACCGACACGAGGCGCACACATGCCGAGCGCCCCAGCTTTGAAGGCAGGATTCGTGGCAGGGTTGACGGGTAGGTTTAGAGGATTTTTGAAGGGGGAACCGTATTCGTTATTGGGTTGCTGGGCGGGTGGAGGTCACCAATTGCTCAATGGCGGCCTTCAGTTTAGGGACATCGCCTTTGGCCAGCCGGCCGATGTCGCCATACTTAAGCGCGCCGCCGGTGGCCTGATCGATTACGTCGCCGATGGGACGCTTCGTGGCCGTGGCAACGCGGCGTGCGGTCATCAGGAACTCGTTCCGCAACTGATTGAGCCCACCATTGCCCGATGACCCGTTGCCATTTTTCGGCGCGGCGGGCGATGCCGCTTGGTCGGCTGCGGGTTTGCCTGTTCCGTTCGTTCCAACCTTGCCGTTGGTCGGTCCGGCTGCCGCGCCCGTTGGCAGAACACCCTTGGTGCCGTTACCGGGCAGTGGGTCAGCGGAAACGGTTGCTTTTTGACCTGTCCCATTCCCGTCGGTCGCCGTAGAACCATTTGCCGGTGGCGGATAGAATTCGCCGTTGATTTCCGGCGCTTGCTCCTGTTCTTCCTCGACAACCTCGAACACTTTCCCGGCCGGTCCAAGCAGCTTCCGGGTCTCGGCAAAGAGGCGAGCGTTTTCGGTCAGGTTGGCGATGAGCTTCCGCATGTCATCGCCTTCGACCTCAAGGCTCAGCACCCAGACCGAAGTGGTCTTCTTCCTCTTCTCCTTGCGGTCGAAGTAGGTGATCTCTTCCGGCCGAACGACCAGCTTGCCGGTGATTCCGGCCAAGCGGCCGCCCGTGAAGGTTTGGATCTCCTGCAAGGCGGAGTGAATCTGGCGGATCGAGCGGTAGGAGCTGGTGTGGATGCGGCACACGCTCCCCAGGCGCGGGAAGTCCGCCAGCACAAATCGCAGATCGCCGCCGGGCTTGCATTGCCCCGCGCCAAGCTCGGGACAGCCAGTTCCGCAGGGAGTCCATGGCTCGCCGCCTGGCTTCTCAGCAGTGCGCCGGGTGGCCGAGGTGCCGTCGCCCCAGCACTTCCGCTCGGTGGCCGTCCACCAAGCGTAGGAACTTGGGAAGACGTTCTCGACGTCGTCGTCAATCAGCATGATGTGGAGCTCGCGGCACTCGGCTCCATAATGCTCGGTCAATTCAGGGTCGGGTTCCCACTCGACACCGCGCGCCGTCTTCTTCTTGCGCAGGAAGACGAAGTGGTCGAGCTTGGTGGGATGGTTGCGGTCACCGTTCGGCGGTAGGCCGATCGAGACCTTGGTGGATACCGACAGCCGCTGGACAACTCGGCCGTCTTGGTCGTGCGTAACACCTGTGATCATTTTATTTCCTCCTCTGGAAGTGAAGTTCAGTAGAAGATCCTTGCGGGTAGAACCAAAGACGAGCCGAGGCAAGCATCGAGGTGAGCCTCCTCGCTTCGGCTCTGTCGTGAGCGAGTCAGCCGGGAACATTTGGACGGGGGGGGCGGGCCGCAGCCAACGCAACTCTCGGGTGGCTTCGTTCGCGTCCTCACCGAGCACATCGGTCAGACGGTCGGCGGTCTCCCGGACCTAACGAGTGGGCTTGGCTGCGGTCTTCAACCGGTCAGCAGGCCACGAGTTCACTTGCGATCATCACTCATCCGTCATCGGGTTGCCCTGGTCTCGCCAGCAAGGTGCAACTAGCGCGCGGGCTCAACTTGTAACATGCAACCTCCCGGCAAAGCGTCCAACTCCACGGCTGCCGGGACCTGACGTGATTGCCTCACGGACTCTTGGGCGCTACATAGCTTCTCGCTCACAATCGAACCGCAGGGGTACCACCATCTCGAAACCACTCCTGCCGAGCACATAGCTCACAACAGACAGCATCACCACACCTCGACATACGTACAACCGGTGAAGGAGCTGTGGTCGAGCCTGGTCACTCTGGCTGCTCTCAACTCCACTTGATCCTCATTCAGCCGAGCGCATCGTTTTTCGTCAGAAAAACGATGCGCGAGTGGTACTAGTCAAAAGCCAACTGCATGTTTTGACGGGACTTATCAGGCATGGCGTCAAGGCAGATTCAAGGCAAGGTCAAGGCAATGTTGTGCCAATAGTTGAGGCAGGCAGATCACTGAAGCGCTTCCCGGAGGGTTGAAGCTCGTGCGCCATGGGGGTTCAAAACGGGCATGTCCAGAAGCTTTTCATGCCACGCCGGGGCGAGTCCAAAGAAGATAGGAAGCCCGGTCTTGTGGAAGAAACCGGCTACGAAGCTGAGCAGGTCATGGTTAGGAACAAGATAGAGGATCCGCTCAATCGCTCTCTCGCCCATAAGCTTCTTCGCGATCTCCGCATAGTGCCTCCTGCTTTTCGGCGTGCGCTCGTACTCCAGGGCAAAGCGCGCCGACCGGCCATCGAGCGCGACCGTCACCACGGCGTCGTAGTCCTTGGCGAAGCCGAAGGGGGTGAGCTCGTTGCGAGAACGGATCTCCGTCTCGCCGACCCAGAGAATCTCAAGGCCGGCTCCGAGCAGCGTGAGGCGAATGTCATTGAGCTCGACCGCGTGCAGCACCTTGAGCTCCCGGTCTCGCGGGCCGCGAGGAGACGGGAGCGGCACAAAGCATTCCCCGGAGCCTTGGAGGACGGCGCCGCCGCTCGTAGAGATTGCGTATACTGACTCAGCGCCAAGAGAGGGGGCCTGGTGCATGAGCACGAAGCCGTGAGTCACCAGCCGGCGGACCCTCCAGTCGAACACTTTTCGGTTGCGCTCGTACCCGCCTCGCCTCATGAACTCGTAGAGTTGTGAGTGGGTGACAAACTGCGAGCGGAGGACCTGCCGTAGCAGTGGGTAGTCCTGCGCTTGGTTCAAAGCAATAGACCCCTTCCAATAGCGCATCGAGTCTATACCCCCTGACGGACCTGGAGTTCGAGCCGCGCACGCGACGACTGCGGGGTCAAGGGCGCGAGGCTGTACGTCCCCAGCGAAGTGCGCAGCCAGCCACGCGCGGCCATGATCAACATGGCCTCTTGCTCCTCCCGCCACTCGCTCAAGGCGACGACCCAGACATCGTCCGAGCTCCAGTTAGGCTCGCCGACCAAGAGGCGACCGACATCCGGCGTCCTCACCGCGACCAAGTACCGGTCGGGCTCCACGTGGCGGGGGAGGGTGGCCTTGAAGAGCATCTTGTTGTGTCCCTTCCACACGCAGGGGTCTTCGCACTCGAAGACCCGGCCGATCATCCGTGCGAGGTTGTTGGGGTTGAACCCACCGATGCCGTTGAACCGCACATGCCCAATGATGCGTGGCCGGGTGCGCAGCCTGCCGTCAACGACCACGCCCGTCGTGTTGTAGTAGGCCGCTCGCGCGAAGCGCCTCGGGTCCTCTGGATCCTGGCCCAAGCGCCGCCGCCACACGCTGCCGAAGCCGAGGACACACACGCGCATGCCTCAGAGCCCTCCCTTCAGGCGCTTGTTCTTTTCTCGCTCGGCGTAGAGTTGCTGCTCAAGAGTATTGATGTGGCGAACGAGGTCGGCGTGAGAACCCGGCGAAACATCGGAAGGGGCCGCGCCGTCACCCTTCGTGCCCATCTGACGGCTCAAGGAATCGACCCGGAGAGACAGGGCGGTGATCAAGGCCGTCTTCTCGGCGACCTCAGCCTCCAATCGTCTCTTGTCGTTCTCGATCCCGCTAACCTTCTCCTTGGCGTCGTCCCGTTCCGCCTTGAGGCTCGCCAGGGCAGAGTCCCCGCCGAAGGCCGTCGCCTGTCCAGCATCTGACGATTCGATGGCCCGATTGCACAGTTCAATATGCTGGTTGTACCTGCGAATGGCCTCGTGCGCCACCTGGCGGGAGTAGGCATCGTGCGCCCGAACCTCGTCCATCATCTCGCCCATGATCCGCTTCTCCTTCCGCCGGTCGTACAGGGACTTGATGAGGACGGCGGTCAGGAAGATTAGAGCCAGCGACACCCAGAAGCTGTGCCAGAAATAGGGATTGCGGATTGAGGCGTCCACCAAGGCTTGCCGCCGCTCTCTGTACCACGCGCCGTAGTCTCGGTCGTGAGGGTTGAGCTGGTGGAGCAGGAACTCGTACCAGGTCATGCTGGGATGGTAGAGGCCGCGAGGAGAGGGCGAGTAGGGAGCCAATGTCTCGGTCGGGACCGGGGGCGACATTTTCCGTTGCCGTGTCTCCAGCTGCTGCCGCATCTGGCCCCACAACGGGATTGTTATCGCCAAGAAAAAGATCGCAATCGAAAGAACTCGTCTCATCTCAACCCTCCGTGCCAACGCCTGCCGTGGCGGTTTGCGAGATCATTGTTCTTGAAACGGAGGTTGGCGCCTTGGGATTGGCCGCGCGAATGGCGCGGTCGGGGGTAAAGCTCGGGCTTGAAGCCTGGAATGCTCACGTCGGCGGGTGGGCGGACATGAAGTGACCTGAGTAAGGTCCCCTCGGTCTCGTCCGTCATTAGAACCTCGACCTGCCCTTTAGGAAGGTTCTTGATGTGGAAGTCGGCCGCCCGGGTCTCGAGTTGCTCGGTCTCGACCACGCGGCCGGTGGCCTGGAACCGTTCGTACCCAAACATTCTCCAGCCGCGAAGCGAAACGCTTCGCCGGGGCACGCGATGCAGGGCCGAAGCCTGGAGGAAATAGCGCGCGGTCTCTTCGTTTTGGGTTTTGAAGACAATGGTGGTGTTCGGGGCCGAGGTCACATCTTCCTTGAAGCCTTTCCCCACGCGAAGCAGTTGCGGGATGCTCTGCATCGAGAACAGGAACGCGGTGTTGGTCCCGCGCGCGGTGTTCAGGATGTGGGCGAAGTTCTGATAGCCGAAAGGAGCGAACTCATCCAAGATCACGCTGAAGAGCGGGCCGCGACTCCCTCGGCCATCCTCGCCATCCCTTGGGTCTTGGGGCATGGCCTTCTCGTATCGCTTGCCGACGACCAGCTGAAGATTCTGCAAAAGCATCTTGCCCAGGGCGCGGACGGGCTCGGTGTTTTTGTTGACGTTGAGGCTGACGAAGAGGATCAGGTTCTGGTCAATGACGTCATCAAGCGACAGCAAGTCTTCATACGGGCCGGTGATAATCGAAAGCTCGTCGTCCAGGAATGTCATGCATTCGTTCAAGAGGCCCTGGATCTTCGGTACCCGCTCGCGGTCTTCAAGGGATTTGTAGAGGTTCTTGACCGACATCTCGAAGTTCAGCCTGCGCTGAGTTGAGACCGATGCGTCGCGGGTGATTAAATTCCGCGCCTTATCCACCTGTTCCTTTAGGACCTCCTCGTCGAGCGCCATCACCAGGACGTCGTAGAAATTGAACTTCGCGCCTGTATAGACGAGCACCCGGACGATGTCGGCCAGATAGTTCAACTGGTGTTTGGCGAAGAACTCGTCGTGAAGGTTGAAGGAGCCGAAAACCATATTGACCACGGCCATGTAGTCCTCGTGCGAGCAATGGAAGGGGTTGTAGAGGAATGAAATGTCGGGGCGGGCGGGATTCAGGACTCGGAGCTGGTGCATCCGGCCGGCATGCTGGATGTGCGGCAAGAGGTCGTAGAAAAATTCCATGTCACCCTTGCCGTCGAAGATCACCATCGGAATCTGGCGCGGGCCATCAGGCGTCTCAATCGTTCGGGCGAGGTCCTGGCTGATGATGTTCTTGAGGAGAGTGGTCTTCCCGGTGCCGGTCATGCCGAGGACGATCCCTTGCATCACCCGGATGCGGTCTGGCCAAAGGAACGGCCGGCCATGAACGTCATAGCCGAGGACAACAGAGTTTTCAGCCCAAGCTTTTTTGCAGTGC
>JAKASH010000089.1 GCA_021828225.1 Acidobacteriota bacterium
GTTGTCCATCTTCGCACCATCTATCCGCCCCGCAGGCTCTGGCGGCCTTTTCGCGGCGAATCCAATCTTACTGTGAACTTCCATATTCACATGCCCTACGACTGCAACCTGGTTCTTAAATGCGTGGACGGCGATGTACGGGTTACCGGACTCGTCGGGCAGGAAAAACTCATGGTGAATTACGGGGATGTGGAAGTCGATATTCCCTCGCTTTATCGCCTGAGATCGGTTCGCGCAAAAACCTGGCTGGGCAACGTCCAAAGCAATTTGGAGGGAGGAGAAGACACCGCTGGCTTTAACAAGAAGGTACTTTTCTGGAACCCGAGTGGGACTCAGGACATCTGGCTTACAGTCCAAATGGGCGGCATCTATATCTTCAGAGGATGGGGCTACGTCGCCGAGTAAGCATCGAGGTTCAAACTGGTAGCCACGGTCAGCGCCCTGAATGCTGACCGTGGGTCGTTTCCTTTGAAGAACCCACGGTTAAATCCAAAAGTGCTTTAACCGTGGCCCCCCTCGCGTAAAGAAATTCAGCGCAACCGGAAGATCAGCACTGCACCCGCTAACATAGCTGCCGCGGAATAACCGAAGGCCACAGCAGGCGAGATCAGCGTCCACAAGCCGCCAACCAGCACACTGGCCGCAACGTCGCCAATCCCATTCACAGCGCCCAATAACCCATAAGCGGTTCCGCGCACATCAGGCTCGACCAGGTCCGCCGTGATGGTTCCTTCAAGGGCCTCCTCGAAGGCCATGTAAAGGCCGCCGACGGCAAACACCAGCAGGAGATAAGGAATCGTCACCAGGCGCCAGGCAAACGCTGCCACAAGTCCTGCGGCAGTCAAAGTGCCCACCAGATATCCGACTGCCAGCAGGCCCCGCCGGCCAAGCCGGTCAGAAAGAGCGCCCACCGGATAGGACGCCGCCGCGTAAACGACGTTGTGCCCTACATAAAGCAGCGCCGCAAGCTCGGCGGCGCGAGCCATTCCATGAGCTGGTAAAAGCAGTTGGGTGGCCGCAAGAATCATCAGGGTATGCGCAAAATCGCCCATGCCAAAAACTCCCACCCCGGCCAGAAACCGCCGGAAGCTTTTCGGCAACTGCCTGATGGCAGCAAAGAACTTCTGATGCGTGCCGGAGAAGGGCGTCTCGCGAACGAACAGGGAAAACACGATCCCGCAGGAGAGGCCGGGAATCAAAGTAAGAAGAAAGATGATCCGGAAAGGGCTGGATGGATCAGCCGCGTGGGGATGAAGGTATGCGAGCAGCGCCACGGCGATCAGCGGACCCAGGATGGCTCCCACCGTGTCCCCAGCGCGCTCGAACCCGAAAGCCTTGCCTCGCGATTCCGCCGGAACCGAGCTTGCCAGAATAGCATTCCGGGCCGGCGAGCGGATGCCCCGGCCGAACCAGCCCACCGCACGTCCAATCAAGACCAGCGGCCAGCCGACGGCGAGCGCAAACAGTGCGGTGGCGCTCCCGGTAATGAAATATCCGCCAACCGCAATGGGTTTGCGGCGGCCGGCGCGATCGGAAAGCCATCCGGCAGCCAGCTTGACGAAACTCGCCACGCCATCCGCCACGCCTTCGATCAGGCCCAGCGCGGCCGCGGAAACTCCCAGAGCCGTGAGGAAGCTTGGCAGGACGGCCGTGGCCATCTCATGGCTGACGTCCGAAAGGAGACTGGTCAGGCCCATGCCCACGACATTCCGGTTGAGCCATGATGCCGGTCGTATTTGAGGAGATTCGAGGTTACTCATTCTTGCCGGGGATTTCATGTCTGGCCTATCCATGCACGGCGTTTCCTTTACAGCGCACAGGGCAATGCAGAGAATAATTTCAAAGCAATCAATTCTATACGCGGCGCATTAAATGGAATCGGACCAAAGGCGCCAGGGCCCCGATTCATCGGGGCCGTTGACGGTGCCGTGTACCCTGCGGCTTTAGCCGCTGAGGCCTCAGTGGCTGAAGCCGGAGAAATTGCATGGCAACCTTTCTGGCACGGCTGAAGCCGTGCCCTGACGCCTTTCTTGACTGCCATGCGCATGAATTTAATACGCTCTGTGTAGCGGCAAAGCTGTTGGCGGGAAGCCTTCATGAATCGTCCTTCAGGATCCGGCTGATCTTGTCGAGCGGCTTCGCGAGGTCTTTCAGGCACGCTTTCAAATAGTGGTCCATCGGTTCGGAAACCGAGCCGTACCCTTTGAGGTAGCGGGGATGAAGTTCCTCGACGTAAGTCATCATCGTCGAGATGAGCGCGGCGGCCTCGCGCCTGGAGCTTCTGTGGGCATGTTCCAATCCCAATTCAGCCTTCATGTCGCGGATTCTGGAACGGAAAGCCTCGATCTCGCTTTCAATCGTCTCGGCCTTCTCCGGTGGCAGCGGCGAGCGTGACGTGAGGACTGATTCGAAGGGGCGAAAAAGCTCCAGCAGCTTGAGGGAGTATTCCTCCAGGAGGCGCATGCGAACCGAAATCACCCGGCGGTGATTTTGACTGATCAGGGATTGCAGCGACCGATCTGCCATGGCGAGGTCCTTGCTGCCACACGGTGGCAGGCGGTTCATTTCGCGGAACGATACAGAATGACTCGAACCTTCTCCAGCGTGATGAGCCCACCGCCCACCATCTCATCCAGTTTGGGAAGGATCTTTTCAATCCGCTCGGAATACTCTACGGTCTCAATCACGATGGGCAGATCCTGGGAAAGGCGCAGAATATTGGTGGTGTGATAAAGACCCCGGCCGCGGCTGCTGGATCCGTAACCTCCCACTCCGCGCAGAACCGTAACACCGGAAAACCCCTCGTGGCGGAAGAGTTCGA
The DNA here is from genome assembly GCA_021828225.1 of Acidobacteriota bacterium. The sequence continues at coordinate 2,822 of JAKASH010000089.1, forward strand.
CAATCGCCTGATAGAGAGGCTTGTTCTCCCAACGGTCCGATTCCCCGATATGGATTCGCATGAGGGTTCGTTCACCCTCGAATCGCTGGTGCTCCACGGTATCCTCCTATGATGAAATGAGGTCAGCCAGATGAATGCCCGTCAAAGCCAGCAAAATCCCTCCCGCCACACTCACGCTGACGTAGAGAGCCATCTTGAGCCAGTCGCCATCTTCAAGCATGCGAGAGCTTTCATAAGTAAAGGTTGAAAACGTGGTAAAAGCTCCGAAAAAACCCACTGTGATCCCAATGCGCCAGTCAGGAGGAAACGAGAGATGCTGGAGGGCAAATTCGCCGATGCCGCCGAGCAGAAAGCATCCGGACAGATTCACGACCAGCGTACCCACGGGAAACGAGGAACCAGCGCGATGCTGCACCAGGCCTCCGAGAGCGTAACGCGCAAGCGTACCTAGAGAACCGAATAGTATCAAGAGGAAGATCCGCAAACCCTATCGCCTTTCCGCACACCGGCAAGCTCCACAAAAAAACTCCTGATCGCCCGCCGGCGGCCAGGAGTCATTAGTCCCTTCAAGGACGGTTGAGGCGAACTCCATCGCCTTACTGATGCTTTCACTATACCACAGGGAGGCGGGGCGGTAAGGAGGCAAGCTGTCATGCAAACTTTAAAAGCCGGCGCGATCGGCCTTGTCGCGACAGCCTGCTTCGCGATGCTGCCATGATCAGAATCCGATGACTGTGCGTTCGATACAAATGAGTCAATTGTCACAATAAATATTTCCTTTGCCATTCACCCGCCTTTATGGTTTAGGATAGTTCCAGGAGGTTTCCCAAAGCATAAGCAGGCACAGCCCGGCGTGCCGAAAACAGGAAGCACTTTGAGGCTGCAAGCCGGAATTAAACCTCCATCTGAAGCCTTCGGACCGGGCAGGGGGCTGCCGGGCGAATGGCTTACGCATCATCATTCTGGCGTCGGGAAAATCCAGCGGGTCTTCAGCGATGACGAATGGCAATGGGTCAAGCTGAATTTCCATCGCGATTGCTTGTACTGTCTGCGGACGGGATGCGTCCGGACTTTTACCGGCACCCCAGAAAGTTTGGACTGAAGATTCCAAATCTTCGGGAGCTGGTTGAGAACGGGGCAAGCGCCGACGCGGTTGAAAGTGTGTATCCCTCGACAACCTACCCGGCGCACGTCAGCCTGGTCACAGGAGTTCGCCCGAGAAAGCACGGAATCTACAGTCACCTGGCCTCGCTCGATCCCACTGAGAAAGCGCGCCCCTGGACGTGGTTTGCCCGGGCGATCAACGTGCCCACTCTCTGGGACGTTGTGAGCGCATCCGGGCGCAAGACCGCCGCCATCGCCTGGCCGGTCAGCGCCGGAGCGCGAATCACTTTCAATATTCCTGAAATCTGGGACCCCGCTCTGCCAGACCCTCACCGGGATTTTGAAACGCCCGCGCGCCATTCCACGCCGAGGCTCTTCGACGAAGTTTTGAATTGCATCCGTTCGTCGGCCCCGTGTTCCTCGAAAAGCCGGCGCCAGCCGGAAATCCATGAAATGTCGCCCGACTTTGTTCGCGCTGAAGCTGCGCTCCATGTCTGGAGGCGTTACCGCCCCGATTTGTTGCTGGTCCATTTTGCGCTCTACGACCTGCGTGCGCACCGGGATGGACCTTTCGCTCCCGAGGCCGTGCAGGCAATCGAGCAGATGGACAAAGAGATTGGACGGTTTCGCGACGTGGTAACGAATGGACAGCCCACCACGATGGTGGTTCTCTCCGACCACGGATTCGTTGCTGTCGATAAAGAAGCCGCGCCACTGGTGCCGTTGATGGAAGAGGGCTTGTTCGGCGTGAATGCCCGAGGCGAGCCCGAACTGAAGCGGCTTGGAGCCATTCACTCGGGCGGATCGTTCGCGCTTTACTGGCTGGAAGAACCGACGGTTGAAAATCGGCGCGCACTCCAGAAGGCGGTCACGCGACTGGCCGAGACAGGCGCGGTCCGAGAGGTTCTTGACCGTGCCAGGCTGAAAGCGCTTGGATCCGATCCCGACGCGGAGCTGATGCTGGATGCTGCTCCCGGCTTCTATTTTTCTGATCGCTCCGCCGGGCCCATCGTGCAGGAAAGCGCGAAAGACCGGGGCACGCATGGTCACTTGCCCTCCGTCAAGGGAATGGAAGCTGCCTTTGTGGCAGCCGGTCCGGGAATCAAATCCGGCAAGAACCTGGGACGAATCGGGCTGACGCAGGTGGCCCCGACTCTGACGAAGCAAATGGGGCTCACCGGAGGCATTCTGGCTTCGGAAGTTGAGCCGCTTGATATGTCTTAACCGTGGTGGTACTGGATGATTCATGAATTGACGAATGCGGAATGCGAGAGTGCCCGATTTATCGGGGCCGCAACCGGGGTCCATCTTATTCCTGCTCCCTTCTCTCGAATTCCCGCCCTGCCAGGAATAATCCAGGTTAAGCGGCTGGCACGTGCCGGAAACGGGGAGAAGTTGCATCTATTCAGGAGCACGGAGGTTCACGATGTGTCCTGAAAAATCCGAACTGCAATCCGCCATTGGAAATTACCTGCAATCGCGGCCGCGAGGCGTCCGCATGCGCGAGTGGCTGACCGGACGCCGATACCGCGTGGCCAGCCTTGGAGATCGATCCCGGCCGCTGTACGTGATTGCGTACGGGGTGCGCGATGCCGGGCGCGCAGGGGAACTGGATCGAGCGCTGGAGCGCGACTGGAACGAAGTCCCCGCTTCGTGCCGGGAATCGTATGACGAAATTCTCTTCCGTGCTCCGCAACTGGTGGTGATCCAGCTTCGTCGAACCAACGTTTGCGGGTGCCTTGGCCATCGGCACATGGCCGTGAGGGAGAATCCGTTTGCCATGCCTCACGACGTTTTTGGGGGCGAGCATGCCGGAGAAATGGACATCGCCTTCGAGCGCGTCCTCAACTGGCAGGCGCTGCCGCTGAGCGAAGCCGCTCTGGACGCAAAATTTCTGCACGGCAGCCGCATGGAGGAATTCCACGCCGCGCAGTTCCGGCTGCGATTGCTTAGCATCGTTCTCCATGAGACCAACCACCTGGTGTCTCCGAAGGAGCCGGAGATTTCTATCCGGGAGCGTAGCGTGGGCTTTTACCGTGAAGCCCTGGCTTCTTATACGGAAAACGCCATCGCCACCTTGTCTTTCACGATCGACCGCTCTTTCTCCCGGCTGGAATAGGCAGGCCCGGCCCCGCCAGCCCGGGCTCCCCGGACGATGCACCTGAGCCACGCGAATTCGCTCGACGCGCGGGGCCAAGCGTATTAAAATTCCGGTTTGGGACCGAGAAGAAGAAAACTCGTTATTGCAGGTTCGATTCTGGCGCTGGTCGTAGTGGTTGTTCTCGCCTTCATCCTTCACAACCATCAACAAAAGGCAACCCGCCCTGTCACGAAGCAGGTCGTCGTGCTGGGCTTCGATGGAATGTCCCCGGTTCTTGCCGCCAAGTGGATGGAGGAAGGCAAGCTGCCCAACTTTGAGCACCTGGCCCAGACGGGGACGTTCATGAAGCTGAACACGACGAATCCCCCCGAGTCGCCCGTCGCCTGGGCAGCGTTCGCAACGGGTCTGAATCCGGGCGGAACGGGGATCTTCGATTTCCTGGCACGCAATCCCAAGACTTATCTTCCCAGAATCGCCCTGGTCGCCAAGCAATCGCCCAAGTTCCTCTTTGGCCTGATTCCCATCCGTCCCGCCAAGGTAACCAACGAACGGCACGGGGTTCCTTTCTACGAGGCGGTTGCCGACGCCGGGTACAAGACTACGGTCCTCCGCATGCCGCTGGAATTCCCCCCCAGCCGGGTGCCAGGCGGCAAGCTGCTGGCCGGACTGGGTGTTCCCGACATTCGCGGGACCTGGGGAACCTTTTTCTACTTTGCTTCCGACCTGCCGCCCAACGAAGTGGGCAACACCGAGTTCGGCGGAAAGCTGATCCGGCTGGATCTCGACGGACCCAACGCCAAGTCTGAAATCTCGGGACCCGTTAATCCCACAAAGAGCACTTACAGCCGGATTACCATCCCGGTCAACTTCCAGGTGGCTCCGGACGGCAACGCGGTCACAATTCGCCTTGACGGCCAGACCGAGACCGTCGCCAATCACCACTGGAGCAAGTGGTTCGTGGAGAAGTTTCCGGTCGGGCCCTTCATTACTGTCCATTCCATCAGCCGCTTCTACGTTCTTGAGACGTCGCCTGCCCTGCGCATTTACATGTGCCCGATGAATATCGATCCGAAGGACCCCATCCTGCCGGTTTCCTATCCCGCCAATTGGACCAAACGCCTGGCGCGCCGGTGGGGCTACTTCAAGACGCTTGGCTGGTGGCATGACACCTGGGCGCTCAACGAAGAGCGGATCAGCGACGGACTGTTTCTCGAGGACACGTTCCGCACCATGAATGACGAGCGCAAGCTTGTGCTCAGCGAGCTTCAAAACCATCCTCCCAGCCTGATGGTCGCCATCTTCACCAGCACGGATAGCGTCTCCCACATGTTCTGGCGACTAACCGATCCCCAGAGCCCGACATACAATCCTGAGGAAGCCAAGAAATACGGCGATGCCATCCTCCTTACGTACGAGAAGGCGGACAAGATTGTCGGCGAAGTCGAAAAGACGATGAAGCCGGGCGGGACGCTGATCATCGTTTCAGACCACGGCTTCCACGCTTTCAACTACGGCTTCAACACAAATACCTGGCTGGTCAAAAACGGGTACCTGGTCCTCAACAAACCCAACGCAGAGGCTAAGCGGTACGATCTCGACGCGCTCTATCGCCAGGGAAGCTTTTTCCCGGACGTTGACTGGAGCAAGACCCGGGCCTACTCGCTCGGCCTGGGGCAGATTTATCTGAATATCTACGGGCGCGAACGCTACGGTATTGTGGAGCCGGGCACCCAAGCCCACGAGCTGGCCGAACAGATTCGCAAGCAGCTCCTCGCTTACGTCGACCCTCGAACCCACAAGCCGGTGCTCGAAGATGTCTACCTGGGAAGCCAGATCGACTACGGGCCCTACGCCAAGGAAGCACCCGATCTGCAGCTCGACTTCTATCCCGGTTACCGCACCTCCTGGCAGACGTCGCTCGGCGGCATCCCGACCGGCCACGTCGTGGTTCCCAACACGCGAAAGTGGAGCGGCGACCATTGCTCTTCTGACCCAAAAGACACCCAAGCAACCCTGTTCATCAACCGCAAGCTCGATTCGTCCAATCCCAGCATTATGGACGTTGCGCCGACCGTCCTGAAAATGTTCAGTGTGCCTCCGCCGGATCATTTCGACGGCAAGCCTTGGACCCTCGCGCCCCTCACCCAGACCCAGGCCACGCACTAGCCGGAAGGCAAATGGCTCGCCGGGCATGTTTCGGTTCGTTTCCGGTTCGTTTTTTTGGCCCTTTCTTTGTTTTCAACAACTTCGGTAGCTTCGTTTCCGCTTCGTTTCCGGTTCGTTTTTTGGCAACTATCCTTTATTTTCAACGATTTCCCCGGTTCGTTTTTCAAAAAAAGAATTTTTTTTCTGTTTTTTGCGAGGTTTGAAAGCCTGATAATGGGCATATGCCATTTTTTATGAACGGCATAGCAAGGATCTCCGTGTGTTTTCGTGCCGTTTCCGCCATTTTCAACCCTGCGCCTCCGGGCAGCTACCCACCGTCTCCGAAGCGTTGATTAAGGCTATAACGCTAGGCCACAGTTGTTAAGACAAATTTTGGGCCGCTGCACACCGGGGTAGCGCCGGACTTCAGTCCGGCTACCGCCCCCCGGAAGGACAGCGCCGCAAGGCCGATCTTCTGCCACCCCTCCGGGGCTGCCCGCAACTCCTTCAGACAGTGCTCCCTCAAGGCTCAGAAGGCTTGGGCCACCTTCTGCCGGTTCCGTGCAGTTCCCGGTAGCCGCGACACTGCTGTGCGTGTCGCGAGTTCTTGAATGGTGGTGACGGGAAATCCCGCGACGGGCAAAACACTGTCGCGG
>JAKASH010000090.1 GCA_021828225.1 Acidobacteriota bacterium
GGCTTCATATGAGTTCTTTGCCAGAAAACCGTAAATGAACCCAGCGCTGAACGAGTCGCCTCCGCCGACACGGTCCACGATCTCCAGGTCGTACTTGACATCGTCGTACAACTTGCCGTCCGCATAGGCGATGGCTGACCAGGTATTCCGCCACACGAGCGGATTCTCCCGCAGGGTAATGGCCACGGCCTTGAACTTGAACTTCTCCTGAAGCTGCTGGGCCACCTCTTTGTAGCTCTCCGCCGAAATTTTTTTGAATCCCTGATCGTCCGTGGTTCCGGAGGCTTTGATTTTGAAAACGACCCCAGTATCTTCTTCTGTAGTAATCAGAACATCGACAAATTTCATCAAGGGCTCCTGAACAGCCTGTGCTTTGTCGGCGGACCAGAGCTTGCCGCGATAATTCAGATCGTAGCTGACCGTAACGCCGGCGCGCTTGGCTGCTTCCAAAGCCTCTAGAGCGACAGCGGCTGCCGAATCGCTCAAAGCCGGAGTAATGCCGCTGGTATGAAACCATCGTGCTCCCCTAAAGACCTCCTTCCAGTCCACGTCGCCGGGTTTGATGGTGGCGATGGCCGCATAGCTGCGATCATAAAGAACAGAGCTTGGCCGGGGAGCCGCGCCAAATTCGACAAAATACAGGCCAAGCCTCCCGCCTTCGGCCCAGACGATTTGCGAGGTGTCAACCCCTGCCTGCCGCACCCGGTTTTCCATCAGGCGCCCCAAGGGGTTCCTGGGCAAGCGCGAAACCCAGGTGCTCCTGAGCCCCAGTCGGCTTACGCCAACGGCAACATTCAGTTCGCCACCACCGACCTGGACATCCAGGGAATGAGTCTGCTCCAGCCGCTGAAAATGCGGGGGCGACAGCCTGATCATCGCTTCGCCAAAAGTCACAACATCCGCCATAAAGAAATCCTCCCTATTAAGTTCAAGCCAAGCTGCTAAATATAAGTCTTTCTACAGAAAAATTCAGCCCCTTTCGTCGGATAACCCCGAATCTGCAGTTTCCACCCGCTGGAAGGAGGTCCGCCCTTGCGCTCACGATGACGAGTGGCAGAGGCTCAGCCATGCGGCAAAATTGCGTTCGAGCTAGTATAGACTCGCGCATCGAGCGTTGACTTAGCCTCTGCCGGAAGGTTAGAGTAAACGTTTATCCCGGTCGCGATTTTCCGCTTCGTGCTGTAGGGCCTGCATTGGGGAGTTTAAGGTGGAGGAAAGCCAGGTTTTAAGGACAATCATCGCTGCGCGGCGGCGGCGCATCGCGGGACTGCGTGCGAATACTCCGATCGAAAGCATACGGGCAGATGCGGAGTCGCGAACTAACTTCCGGAACTTTGCCGGGGCAATTTCCGGCGAGGTGTTAAGCGTCATTGCAGAACTCAAACGCGCTTCGCCTTCGAGAGGTCTGTTGCGGCCCGAGTACCGTCCACTGGAAATTGCGGAATCGTACCAGCAGGCGGGAGCTTCCGCGCTTTCCGTACTGACCGAGGAACAATTTTTCCGGGGCTCGCTCAACGATTTGAAGGCGGTACAAGAAGCGGTTCGCTTACCGGTCCTCCGCAAGGACTTTATCGTTGACGAATACCAGGTTTATGAAACCGTGGCAGCGGGCGCCGACGCGCTCCTGTTGATTGTTGCTGCGCTTGAGGACAAGGATCTAAAGCAGCTCATTGGACTTTCGGAACAACTGCATGTGGCGCCGCTGGTCGAGGTCCACACTGCAGCGGAACTCGAGCGGGCGGTGGCAGCAGACGCCCAAATCATCGGGATCAACAATCGCAACCTGAACACCCTTGAGGTGAAACTGGAGACTTCGTTCCGTTTGCGGGAAATGATACCCTCTTCGTGCCTGGCCGTGAGCGAGAGTGGTATCAAGACCGGCAACGATCTGGAGAGACTCGCGAAAGCGGGATTCAACGCCGTCCTGATCGGCGAGCACTTAATGCTGGCCGACGACCCGGGAAAAGAATTATCACGTCTTCTCAAGAGCGCGCCAACGTTGAAAATGGCCGGGGCGTGACGCAATGCCGACCAGGATCAAAGTCTGCGGCATTACGCGCCTTGAAGACGCGCAACTGGCAGTTGAGCTGGGGGCTTCGGCACTGGGTTTTAATTTCTATCCACCCTCGCCGCGTTACATCGCGCCCGGCGCCGCGCCATCTATTATTGAACGGTTGCCGCCGCTCGTCGTGGCGGTAGGGGTTTACGCCAATGAGACAGAGATGGAACACGTAACCGCTATCGCCCGAGAAGCCGGGGTTGGCGCAATTCAGCTCCACGGCCCTCGGTTCCCTGACTTCAGCCGCCAGCCGGCTGGCTATCCCCTGATCCGTGCTGTGGCCGTGGGAGAGGATTTCAAGGCAGAGATGCTCGCCGGCTTCCGCGCAAATGCTTTTCTGCTGGATTCCTTTCATCCGAATTTGAGCGGCGGAACGGGAAGATCGTTCGATTGGGTGCAGGCGCGCGAAGCCTACAGGTATGGCACAATCATTCTAGCCGGAGGTCTGAACCCTGAAAACGTAGGACATGCAATACGGGAAGTTCGACCCTTCGCGGTGGATGTTGCAAGCGGCGTCGAATCGGCGCCGGGGAAAAAAGATCCTGCATTGCTTCGTGCATTTTTTGCCGCGGTTGCGGAAACGGATCGAGATCTCTAATTCCCTGGGTTCGAATGGAAGTGAACAAAATGCTGGATGGGGAACAAACAACCGCTGGGCCTGACGCCCGGGGGCGCTTTGGGGAATTTGGGGGGCGGTACGTCCCGGAAACCCTCATGCATCCCATCGAGGAACTCGAACGCGCTTACAAGGATGCCAGGAAGGACACGAAATTCCAGGCTGAGTTTAAGCGGCTGTTACGGTTCTACGCGGGACGCCCCACGCCGCTTTACCACGCGCAGCGACTGACAAAGCACTTAGGTGGCGCGCAGATTTATCTCAAGCGCGAAGACCTTCTCCATACCGGCGCGCACAAGATCAACAATTGCATCGGGCAGGGCCTGCTTGCGGTCCGCATGGGCAAAACCCGGCTGATTGCCGAAACCGGGGCCGGGCAGCACGGTGTGGCCACGGCGACGGTAGCAGCTCTTCTGGGCCTCGAGTGCCGCGTCTACATGGGCGAAGAAGACATGGCTCGCCAGTCGCCGAACGTCTTCCGCATGCGCCTGCTCGGAACGGAAGTGGTCGGCGTTAGTTCCGGTTCCAGGACGCTGAAGGATGCCATCAATGAAGGCATGCGCGACTGGGTGACGAATATCGAAAACACTCACTACCTGATGGGCTCAGTGCTCGGGCCGCATCCTTACCCTGTGATAGTGCGCGATTTCCAGCGCGTCATCGGCCAGGAAGCGCGGCAACAAATCCTCGAGCTTGCGGGCAGACTTCCCGATTGCCTGATCGCCTGCGTGGGCGGCGGAAGCAATTCGATTGGGCTGTTTTTTGACTTTATCCCCGACAGCCAGGTGAAAATGGTTGGAGTTGAGGCCGGAGGCCGGTCACTCGATCTGGGCGAACATGCGGCGCGGTTTGCCGGTGGGAAACCAGGAGTGTTGCACGGCACCTATACTTACGTGCTGCAAGACGCCGACGGCATGATATCAAAGACCCATTCGATCTCAGCCGGTCTCGACTATCCTGCGGTCGGTCCCGAACACGCCGCACTCTATCAGCAGGGGCGGGCGGAATATACTTATGCCAAGGATGAAGAAGCTCTCGATGCCGCGCGCCTTCTGTCCCGCACCGAAGGGATTATTCCGGCGCTCGAATCTGCTCACGCGCTGGCAGAAGTGATGAAGCGTGCGCCCAAGGCAGGGCCTGAGACGATCTTCATTGTCAATCTTTCCGGCCGGGGCGACAAGGATCTGGGTATTTTCCAATCCGCGGGAATTTTGTAAAGCGAACAAGAATTGACGACATCTTTTATGCCTACTCTTTCGACATCGCGAATTCAGGAGAGGTTCCGGCAGCTTCACGACCAAAATGCGAAAGGCCTGGTTATTTATTTCACCGCCGGTGACCCAACCATCGAGGCTACGGGCGACCTGCTTGCGGCCATTGAGGGTGGAGGCGCAGACATCATTGAACTGGGCATCCCCTTCTCTGACCCGCTGGCCGATGGCCCGGTCATCCAACGAGCGTCGGAGCGCGCGCTGCAGGGCGGAACTACGCTCCACAAGGTGTTGCGTGCGCTGCCGCAATGGAGAAAGAGAGCTCACGCTCCGATCGTCCTATTCAGCTATTACAACCCGATCCTGCAATACGGGTTGGAAAGTTTCGCTTGCGACGCAAACGAGGCAGGCGCAGACGGTGTGCTTGCTGTTGACCTCTCGCCCGAAGAGTCCGGACCCTACGTTCAAGCTATGCGGAAATCGAATCTCGACACCATTTTCCTCGCTGCGCCGACCTCAACCGATGAGCGGCTCAAGCGTGTGGCGAACGTTTCGACAGGTTTTCTCTACCTGATTGCACGGGCCGGAGTAACGGGCGAACGCGAGAAACTCTCCGATAGCACCCGGCCGCTGATTCAGCGAGTCAGGCAAGTGACGCAGCTTCCACTCGCCGTGGGGTTTGGGCTCTCCAGTCCTGAACAGGTCCGCGCGGTGCAGGAACTGGCGGATGCGGCTGTGGTGGGAAGCGCAGTGGTTCGCAGAATCGAGGAGCATTTTTCTGCCGAAGGAGCAACGGGGATCGAACGTTATGTGCGCTGGCTCAAAGAAGGTACAGGGAGTTCACCTGCATGAGCGAACTGGAAGACTGGCGGAATAGGATCGACGAAATAGACCAGCAACTGGTGAAGCTGCTCAACGAACGTTCGAAGTGTGCCGTGGAAATCGGGCATCTTAAGAAGAGATTGAACATGGCCGCCTGGCAGCCGAACCGGGAAGCAGAGATCCTGCGGAACATTGTGAAGTCGAACCACGGGCCGCTCGATGATGCGGCCATTCGGCGCCTCTTTGAACGGATCATTGATGAAGCCAGGTCTCTGGAGCGCCACTCGATGGAGGCTTCAATCGGATCGGAAGCAAGCAAGGAGTAACATGCAATGGTCGTGGTAATGGAAGAAGGCGCGACGGAAGAGCAAATCCAGAGCGTCATTGACAGATTGATGAAGATGGGTTTCGATGCCCACCGCTCAACCGGCATGCGCCAGACAGTCATCGGAGCCGTTGGCGCAAAGATTGACTTTGACACCCGGAATATCGAGCTCATCGACGGAGTCGAAGAAGTTGTAAGAATCACGGCTCCTTACAAACTGGCCAGCCGCCATTTCCGTCCGGAAGGATCCGTTATCCAGATGGGTAAAGGGGTTGCCGTGGGTGGCAATCAGGTCATTATGATGGCAGGCCCCTGCAGCATCGAGAGCGAAACACAAGTTGATACGATCGCGGTCCGGGTCAAGGAACTGGGCGCGCTCGTGTTGCGGGGCGGCGCATTCAAGCCCAGGACTTCGCCCTACAGCTTTCAGGGATTAGGTTTGCCCGGTCTGAAAATGATGCGACGCGCTGCAGACAAGTATGGGCTGCTCGTCGTATCGGAAATCATGGACCACACGCAGATTCCTGAGATGATCGATTACATCGATGTCATTCAGGTAGGCGCGCGCAACATGCAGAACTACAATCTGCTTAAAGAACTGGGAAAGCTCTCGAAACCGGTCCTGCTCAAGCGCGGTATTGCAGCCACCATTGAGGAGTTGTTGCTGTCAGCGGAGTACATTATGTCCGGTGGCAACTACAACGTTGTCCTCTGCGAGCGAGGGATTCGCACGTTTGAAAACTCTACTCGTAACACCATGGACATTTCGGCTATACCTGTGGTCCACAAACTTTCTCACCTCCCGATTATTGTCGATCCCTCACATGGCACCGGAAGGCGGGACAAAGTGCCGCCCATGGCTCGTGCGGCTGTGGCTGCGGGAGCCGACGGGCTGCTGATCGAGGTACATCCTGACCCTGAAAAAGCACTGAGCGACGGAGCACAGTCGCTTGACCTGGAACAGTTTGAACAGCTCATGAAAGAATTGCGAATGATCGCACCTGCGGTGGGACGAACCATCTGAAATTCCCTCCGCACAAGGGAATTATTCCTCGTGGAACCTTCCGAACCATTTTTTAAGCGGATTTCTATTGTCGGATTGGGCCTCATTGGAGGCTCATGGGCGCTGGCGCTCAAAAAGCTTGGCTACCCTGCGCGGCGGGTCGGATACGATCGCCCGGAGGTACTGGACCGCGCGATTCAGTCCGGAGCCGTGCACGAAGGCGCCAAGGACATTGACGAGGCCGTGCGCGAAGCCGACCTGGTGATTCTGGCAACCCCGGTAGGTAAAATCCTCGACCTATTAGCACAATTGAAATCGTCCGTTCCTTCGCAGGCGCTAGTCACGGACGTCGGCAGCACTAAGCGCCTGATCACGCAGCGTGCAAAAGAATTGCTTGGTGACGAACCGCTATTCCTGGGTGGGCATCCGCTGGCGGGGAAGGAACACTCTGGCTTCGAATACGCCGACGCGACGTTGTTTGAAAACGCCTGCTATGCCATCGTCCCGTCTTCTGCGGCAATCACGGAAGATGAGCGGGTGAAAGCTTTTATTGGACTGGTCGAATCGCTCGGAGCGCGGCCCTACGTCACGGATGCGGCCAGCCACGATCTGGCGGTGGCCTACCTTTCGCATATGCCCCAGCTCCTTTCCTCGGGACTGGCCAGCATGGTCGCAGAGAAGGTTGCGGACCGACGACTGCCGCTGGAACTAGCGGGTTCTGGATTCCGTGACCTGACGCGCCTTGCCGATAGCCCCTACTCTCTGTGGCGCGATATTTGCCTGACCAACATCGAAAATATCCAGTCTGCGCTCGAAGCAATGATCCAGGAACTTGATAAAATAGAAACACATCTGAGCAGCCGGGAGCTTGAGAACGAGTTCGACCAGGCACGCAAACTACGAGAGAGTCTGCGCGAGCAGAACTGAAGAACACAACTGGTTTGACCGGGCCGAAAGCACTTCGTTGAAGAAGTAAGCGGGGACTGCATGAACAAGGTTTATGCAAACGCCGACGCTGCCATTACTGACATCCCGGACGGCGCAACAATCATGGCAGGAGGCTTCGGGCTTTGTGGGATCCCCGAAAACCTGATCGATGCACTCCAAAGGAAAGGCGTCAAGGACCTGACCATCATCAGCAACAACGCCGGAATAAGCGATTTCGGCCTGGGGAGGCTTCTCCAGACCCACCAGATCAAGAAGCTCATTGGAACCTACGTCGGCGAGAACAAAGTGCTTGAAGAACAGGTCCTCAAAAAGGAAATCGAGCTTGAACTGAACCCGCAGGGAACTCTGGCTGAACGTATTCGCGCGGGAGGTGCGGGCATTCCGGCCTTCTACACACCCGCAGGGGTCGGGACCATCGTCGCCGAAGGGAAAGAGGTCAGAGAATTCGGCGGTCGGGAATACTTGCTTGAGCGTGGGCTCACAGCGGATTTTGCCCTTGTGAAGGCCTGGAAGGGCGACCGGTGGGGAAACCTTGTCTACCGCAAGACGGCACGTAATTTCAATCCCATGATGGCCACAGCCGCCGAGGTGACAATTGCAGAGGTCGAAGAGCTGGTGGAACTGGGAGATCTCGACCCGAATTGCATCATAACTCCGGGAATCTATGTAAGCCGAATTCTCCGTGGCGTTAATTACGAAAAGCGAATTGAAAGACGGACGGTGAGAAAGCAACCCTGATGGATAAGCGCGAATTGATTGCGCGGCGTGTCGCGCAGGAACTCCAGGACGGCTACTACGTTAATCTGGGGATCGGAATTCCGACTCTCGTCTCCAATTACATTCCCGCAGGCATTGAGGTGATTCTACAATCGGAAAACGGCATGCTTGGGGTGGGGCCGTTTCCTCTTGAAGACGAAGCTGATCCCGACCTGATTAACGCCGGGAAGGAAACTGTCTCGCAGGTTCCCGGCACGGCTTATCTTTCGAGCGCAGATTCATTTGCCATGATTCGCGGTGGCCACATCGACCTGACGGTGCTGGGAGCCATGGAAGTTGACGAACAAGGAGATCTGGCAAGCTGGATGGTTCCGGGCAAAATGGTGAAAGGGATGGGCGGCAGCATGGACCTGGTTTCCGGCGCAAAGCGGGTGGTCGTTGCCATGGAACATACAACACGGGAGGGGCGGCCGAAGATTCTGAAGAGGTGTTCCCTGCCTCTCACGGGCACACGAGTTGTCAATTCAATCGTGACCGAACTGGCCATGCTTGAAGTAACTCCGAAAGGACTTCTCGTAAAGGAACTTGCACCGGGAGTTACATTCGAGGATGTTCAGAAGCACACCGAAGCAGAACTCAAGGTCGTTCCCAACCCGGGAACCTACAGCCTTGAACCAGTTCGCTGAAAGATTCGACCGTCACCTTAAGAAGAGCGCAGTATCGAGCTTCTCGCTGATGCAGCAAATCTGATTGTTGCAGCATCTGGGATGACGCTGTTGTAAAGCTGCCAGGAAGACTGTCGACTTGGGACAAAACACGAGGGTCGTTCCCCGAGGTTTACGACGAATAACAAGAAGCGTATTCTGGAAAGTGCAGAGAAGTTCCTAGTTAAACCTAAAGGTCAACGCCCAGGGGAGGCATGAACATTACGCGTGTCGTAATTGCGAGCCTCGGAGTTGGCACCCTCTCGGTGGGGGACTGTCTGGAGCTGAAAACCTTGCTAGTGTGACCACTTATGTCCGCACGCGCACTCACTACAGCCAATCAGATTACGAT
>JAKASH010000091.1:0-2920 GCA_021828225.1 Acidobacteriota bacterium
AGGCCGACGCATTCCGAAGGACGACTCTCGCGCTCACGCAAAACCTCAGCATGGACGCTGTCCTCGACACGCTGTTGCAATCGTTGCGTAGCCTGATTCCTTGTGAATCGGCGCAGATATTCTTGGTCGAGGCGGATACTCGCATTTTTGCTGCGCGCGAGGTGCATGACGAAGAAACGAAGCGCCACATTTCGAAGTCCCCATTGACCCTCGATGCAAAAGAGAATCGCTTTCTGATGCGGGTTCTTACGTCGGCGAAGAGCGTGTTCATTTCTGACACAGCCAAAGAGAGGGAATGGGGCGCTTTGAAGGGCTTTTCTGATCTGCGTTCGTGGCTGTGCGTCCCGCTTGTCGCTTCCGAGCAAGTGCTCGGACTTCTTTCCCTGGGTGATGGTCGGGCGCAAGCGTTTAAGGAGGAACATCTGCGTCTTGCTGGATCGCTCGCAATCCCTGCGGCAGTGGCTATTCAAAACGCCCGCCTCTACGAGCGCGCTGAAATTTATGGCGCAGAACTCGCGCATCGTCTCGCCGACTTGGAAATGACCCAACAGGCGCTTCGTCTGGCAGAAGAAGAACGAACGCTCTCGGAAGAGCGGTTTTCAAAAGTCTTCCGATCAAGCCCGGTTGCATTCTCGATCGCGACACTGAACGAAGACCGTCTGTTGGATGTGAACGACGCCTTCGAGCGCCGCTACGGGTATCCGCGGGAACAGCTTGTCGGCCGGACGGTTTTTGAGATTGGCATTTGGGATGATCCAAGCGAGCACCACCAGATGCTAGATCAAATCCGGCGGACGGGCAGCGTGCGGAATCACCTTGTGCGATTCCGGAGATCCTCCGGGGAAGTGGTAGATACGATTTTCTCGGCGCAGGCTGTGGACTTGGACGGCCGGAAATGCCTACTGGCCGTTGCTGAAGACCTGCCTAATCGAGTGCATTTCCCAGACGGACCGAAGGGCAGCACGGCTGCTACCTACTAAACCCCGCGTCTGGCTCCAGGAACCCGATTTATCGTTTTTCCTTTTCATGGTTTTCAATAACTTGGGGAATCCGCTTTTCGCTCGAAGCTAACCCCAGCGCCCTGAAAACATCGAATTGGGGGACAGTTCCGACACAGCGCCCGAACGCCTGCCTTTCAAATTGGACCGAGGCTGTAAGTTACCGACATCGCCAGCGCGGTGTTCTGAGGGGGTCCATCCAGTTGTGCTCCGGGGGCGGGAGCCTAGGCCAGTCCAATTGCCCGCGCGATCATAAACACGCCAGCCCCGGCGGCGACGACTCCAATGGCGCGCGCGACACGTAGACCAGACGGCGCGAGGCGTTCGGCCGTAATCGCTCCGGTGATGAGAATCATCGCGCGTAGGTCCATGACGCCAACGGTGAGGAGGATCGCCGTCAGGCTGGCACAGCAATAGATACAGTGCATCCCGAGGTTCAGGCCTTGCCGAAAGGCGCTGCCTAAATGCGTCTCCAGCGGGTGGCCGCATACTGTGCCTTCTCGGCAGCCAGAGAGGTGGTGCGCTTTCCAGCGTGTGAACTGGAACGCGCCGGCAATGATGACGATTGAGCCGGTTGCGGCCGGAACAGCGCGCGCAAGCAGCGGGAATCGCATTTCGATGGACACCAGCGCGACACCCAACGGAAAGACAACTACTCCTAGCGCAGTCCATACGACGTAGTAACCGGCGCCGACAACGGCGGTGAGTTGGCCAAGACGCCTTTCGCCCGTCCTGCCGATAATCTCGCGGTAGCGCTTCAGCATCGGGACCAGGGACGGCATCATCATGCCCACCATCATCACAGCCCACATGCCAACAAACGATGCTGCGGCACTGAGCCACGTTTGTCCTGGCATTCGCATCCACACCATCGACATTGTCCAGCCGCCCGGCATCGGCATGCCCCGCATCGCAGACATGGATCCGCACCAGACCGCGGTCAGCGCTGCGCTTGCAACGAAGAGCAACGCCGAAACAAGCAGAAATAATTGCTGCGATGGTAGCGGGGAGATCATGCCATATGATCTCCCGCCCTCCTGTCGTGCGATCGCAATCATGGCGCCGCTCACTCCGTCTCGTATTTGTCGTGGTGGCGCAACCAGACGCTCGTCTCGTTGCGGCCCTTGGGAGCGCGGTCGAGCCATGGGTACATGCCCCAAAGAGCGTCCAGTCCGCGTGCGTAGCTGGAATAGGTGTGGTACACGACGCCGCCCTCAAGTGCGAACGCGCTCATGCCTGGCCCTTGACGCGTGTACGTCGTCACGTCCACTCCGCTCATGGTTGCCATCGCCTGAGGCACGGTGACTGTGGTCTTTCCTGAGTACGGGTCGGGTGCTGCGGCCAGCGGGCGCCGATAGTTGTATTCGAGGCTTCTCGCGCGTTGTTGTTCCTCGGTGAACGAGACATTGAAGTCGTAGTTGAAATCGGCGCCAGCAGAGGACGCCCACGGGAATGTCCAACCCATTCTCCGCTTGAACGCCTGGAGTTTCGCGAGTGGTGCAAGTGATACTGCCCAGAGCATCACGTCATGGTTCATCAGGTGCACGGCGATTTCGTTGAAGCCGTCCGCAATTGACGAGCAGGACGGGCAACCGGCGGCATAGTCGGGGCCGAACATGAAGTGATAGACGAGCAGCTGCGAGCGTCCGCGGAAGAGGTCCAGCAGTGAGGCACTCCCTTCATCGGTATCGAACCTGTACTCTTTGTCGATCCGAAGCCACGGCAGATCCTGCCGCTGGAGTGCCACTTCGTCGCTGCGGCGTGTGAGTTCCTTTTCCGCCTTGAGCAGCTCCAGCCGGGCTGCGAGCCATTCTTCATGTGTTCCGGTCTTGTGAGTCGTCATTGTCTTTCTCCCTTCGTTGATCGTTCGATCCAAAATGACCGGGTGTTCCGTGGTCACGCGATTGCTTTACGGGCAAGTG
>JAKASH010000091.1:2930-8161 GCA_021828225.1 Acidobacteriota bacterium
GGTGGGAGTGACAAGTCTGGCGCGATTCTGCACAGACTTTAGGTGAAGATGGGCGCTCAGGAGCAACATCCTTTCTCCTCTTCTGCACGCCGCCGGGCCGCCCCTTCAGGGTCGGTCAGTATGTCGAGCCATTTGGGGTGGGGTGTAAGCTCAGATTCGTAGTTGTCGTGCCAGTTCCACCACTTGTACGGGGCAGTCTGAGGGTAACCCTCTGGCGAATCCTCCCAAGTCTCTTGACGACCGAGCGGTGTGATATCGAGGTAGCTCCACGTCGTCCCCATCGCCTCGTCGCCGCGGTTGTTAATGAAATATGTGCGGAACACCTTTTCGCCGTCGCGGAAGAAAACATTGTGCCCATGCCACTGGTCGACGCCGAAGTCTTTGTCGAAGCTGTCGGTGATGGTGTACCACGGCATCTTCCATCCCATTCGTGCCCTCAAGCGCTCGATGTCCTTCTGTGGCGCGCGCGAGGCGTATACGAGAGTGGTGTCGCGGGCATTCAGATGGGCTAGGTGAGCGACCTGATCGGCGCCCAAGGAACAGCCCCGGCAGGCGTGATCGGGCCAGCCGAACACCCCCGGCTCGAAGAAGGCGCGATAGACAATCAACTGCCGGCGGCCCTCGAACAAATCCAGCAGGCTTGCCTTTCCCTTGGGTCCGTCAAATTCGTATTTTTTCTCCACCACCATCCACGGCATCCGCCGGCGCTCGGCGGCCAACGCGTCACGCGAACGGGTGAGGGCCTTCTCCATCACTAGCATCTGCTGCCACGCAGCTTCCCACTCTTTTTGCGACACGATCGGGGGTGCGTTCATCGCGAGATCCTCCTTCCCGCGTTCCTTGTCTCCCTCGCTGCCTGCTGCCATCGGTGTCGTCATCGTTTTTTCTCCTTGAGTAGAATGTCTTCCTCTGTTCGTTGACCCGCGTCCCGCGTTCAATCGACTCGTTCCTGCAAACTGCGATCTACAAGGGGCTGGGTTGGCCCTCTCCCGTGATGATCAGCTTTCGCAGATTGCCGTTTATGAGCGTGCTCCATGCGCTGGAACAGCTGTCGTAGCATTCGTATTCGGGAATTAGACTGACGTGTGTGAAACGGAGTTCGGTTTTTCCGGCCTTTTGAGAAATGGCGAAAACAATGTCCGTGTCATCCCATTCGCCCTGGTCTTTGACGAAACCGAGGTGGCTGTCTGACACATGCCAAACAACTCTTTTGCCGGGAATGAATTCAGTGATCTTCTGCTTGGAGCTGTGCACGTCTTGAACGCGGTACGTGAACTCGGCGCCCAGTTTATCGGTGTCGCCCTTGATTTCTCCCGACCACCATCCCCTGACGTTGTTGATAGCGTTGAAAACCTGTTCAGGGGTTTGATCCACTGTAAACGAAGTGGTGAAGCCTTTCGATGCCATCGTCGGCTCTCCTCTCATCCCTGCGAGTGATATTCCTCTTGCCACAGTCTTGCCCGTCCGACTTCCAATGGTTCTGAACTAGTGGCTGCCGTTCATGCGATATATTTACGGCAGGGCTTCCGAGAGGTGGGAGTGACAACTGTGGCGCGATTCCGATGGATTCGCTGATAACGGCCGCAGCACGCGCCCTCGCGATTGGCGATCCGCTTGGCGCGTTAAACCGCGTCGCGCTGCGCGACGATGCGCCTGCACTAGCGCTTCGCGGTATTGCGATGGCCCAGCTCGGAGATTTTGCGCGATCGAAGGAGCTCCTGAGGCGTGCGGCACGCGCCTTCGGTCCGAAAGAAGCCGTGGCCCGCGCGCGGTGCATCGTCGCCCAAGCTGAGATTGCCCTCGCCTCGCGCGATCTGGGATGGCCTTCGAAATCCCTCGCCGCGGCGCGACGAACACTTGCACGGTGTGGAGATCGCCTAAACGCTGCGCATGCGCGTTGCCTTGAAATCCGGCGCCTTCTGCTGATCGGACGCCTGGACGAGGCGGAACGTATGCTGGCCGATGTCGATGCGACGATTTTTCCGCCCGCGCTCAGAGCCGCACACGAACTTGTGGCTGCAGGGATCGCAATGCGGCGCATTCGAACCAAAACGGCGCGCCAAGCACTCACTCGGGCAGAGCAGGCTGCACGACAGGCTGGCATCCCTACGCTGATGGCCGAGGTCGAAAGCGCGTGCCGGATGCTCAACACGCCCGCCGCCCGCCTAATTGGGAGTGGATCGGAGAAGCTGTTGTTATTGGAAGAAGTGGAATCTTTGCTGGTCTCGAACGCTCTCGTGGTGGACGCGTGTCGGCGCGTGGTGCGTGATCCCCGTACAGTTGTTTCACTTACGCGGCGCCCCGTGTTATTCGCACTTGCGCGAGCGTTAGCGGAGGCTTGGCCGGGGGATGTGCCGAGGGACGTTCTTCTCGCTCGGGCTTTCGGAGCAAAATTCAGCGATGAATCGCATCGGGCGCGGTTACGCGTCGAAATCGGACGGCTGCGCAGGAAGCTTCGGACACTGGCAATCATCAGCGCCACCACACGCGGATTTAAAATCTCGCCGACCCGCGCACGGTGGGTTTTCGTGCTCGCGCCTCCCATCGACGGCGATCGGGCCGCTGTGCTTGCGTTTCTCGCCGACGGTGAGTCGTGGTCGAGTTCAGCATTGGCGATTGCGCTGGGGACCAGCCAGCGTACCGTGCAGCGAGCGCTCGACTCACTCGCGGCAGAGGAGAAGGTGCATTCATATGGCCGCGGGCGCGCCCGTCGTTGGATGACGCCGCCCGTGCCCGGATTCACGACGACTTTGTTACTCTCGGCTCCACTGCCGATCGATTAAGGTCGAAGCATGAAACCTACAACGGCTGAAGTATTTCGCGAGTATGGGCCCTTCCCGGGAGCTGACCGCGTGCATGGAGTGACATATGACGGCCAGCAAGTGTGGTTTGCTTCCGGCGACAAGCTGAACGCCGTAGATCCCACCAGTGGAAAGACGGTTCGCTCGATCGACGTCGCCGCCCACGCGGGAACTGCCTTCGATGGCCGGCACCTATTTCAGATCGCCGAAGACCGTATCCAGAAGATCGACCCCGACACTGGGCGAGTCCTCTCGACGATTCCAGCGCCGACCGGCAGCAATTCCGGACTCGCTTGGGCTGAAGGGACACTCTGGGTTGGGCAGTATCGGGACCGAAAGATCCACCAGGTTGATCCCGAGACGGGGGCAATTCTTCGCACGATTGAGTCTAACCGCTTCGTTACTGGCGTCACTTGGGCTGAGGGGGAACTCTGGCACGCCACCTGGGAAGGTGACGAGAGCGACCTGAGGCGGGTCGATCCTCAAAGTGGCGAGGTTCTTGAGCAGCTTGCGATGCCGGCCGGAGTGAACATTTCGGGTCTAGAATCGAATGGCCGCGATGTTTTCTTCTGCGGCGGTGGAAAAACCGGCAAAATCAGGGCGATCAAGCGGCCCCGGCGCGGCGCCGCAACGACGAGCCCCAAATAGCGATCGGTTGGAGCCAAGGCATAAAGATGTCGTTTCCTAACCTTGTCTGTCGGATCGTCTACTCACTACGCAGTCGCGCTAGAACACTTTTTTTTCGGAACATAGATGCGTCTGTCGTTTCCTATCCTTCCATATGTTTCTATGCCTTCTAGGCATACAAACCGGTCTCCGGAACCAGAGATCGGGCATGCGAATCGCCCCGCGCGGCTCAAAGTCCGTCATTCCTGAACGTTGGATTCACTCTCGCCTCCTTGGTTGATTTGCTTCCACAAATTATCTGGTCGCAAAACCTGCCACATTGTCTGTCGTTAGGGACGCCCCACCAAAAACGATCCGCGTTTGGTGCCCTTCTACTTCTGCGGCTTGGCCAACTGTTCCTCATTTCTTGGACGAAGTACCGACCACAAGCAACGTATTTCGACTTCTCTCCCCTGGCGGAGGGCAGTATCAGTTCCTCGTTCGGGGCCGGTATTCCGGCCAGCAGTTGTGGGGAAGGGCGAAATCTGAATCCAGACAGCTGTTGGGACCAAGCCCGTGCTTCGCACTGCTTCGGAGAACACGTTCCTGCAGGCAGTCAACGAGGAAAAGTGGCTGAGCTCTCGACGGAGCTCACACAGTGCCCTGGGCGAATACGGCACGGTGTTTGGCTGCATGTCAGGTCATTGGGCCAATACGACGGACATCTGTTCCTTGAGGTACTTCACTCAGGGAGAAATCGACCAGATTCTGCGCGAAGGGGTTAGGCGTGGGCGGGCGGGCTCCCACGCGGCAATCGGAAGGATTCTGAAGCACGAGACCGGGTTGGAGCGAGCGCAACTCTGGCAGCGGATACGACAACTGAAGCACCCGCCATGTGAAATGCCGTTTCGGCGGGCCGCCTGGAGTCAGGATGATGATCAGCTCTTGCGTGAGGGATATGAGAAAGGCTGGCTCGGAAAACAGAAAGCGGTTCGCGAACTTCTAAGACTCCATCCGAACTGGCGGCCACATGTGATTTGGAAGCGTGCCGCGAGACTTGGCTTGGTCCAAAAGCGCTTGAGGCGCGGCCAGGAGCGTTCGCGACAGTGTTGGTCTGAGCATGACGACCGGATTCTCCTCAATTACACAGGATACAAGGATGTTCGGGTGATTGGGAAGATGTTGCGCCGGTCACCCAATGCCGTCAGGTCGCGGCTCAAAGTCCTTGGCAAGAGCAGCCGTGTTCATCAGGAAGGTTATTCGCGACGGGCACTCGCCGAAGAGCTGCATCTTGGCACCCGGACAATTCAGCGGTTAATCGTCAAAGGCCTATTGGAGGTCCGGGATCCCCGAGTTACACGCAAATCGCTCGATGACTTGAGCAAATCAGGGCGCTTGCGGAGCATTCTCGGAGATGGTGCATCTGAAGTGGCAGCTTCATCGCCGGGATCGGGAGACTCAGGGGGAGACCAGCCTCGCAGAACAGCTCTCCCACCAGGAACGAGCGGCAAGCCCGCATCGCCGCGCAAGCCTTCTCGCGCCAAACGGGTATTGGCCGAAGTCGCTATGACACTGAACGTGGGCGTCGATATCATCGGGAGGCTGATCGCGCAAGGAACCTTAAAGCTTTACGACCCTCGGATCACGGAGAAATCACTGATGACCTTCTGCCGGCGGTACGGGGCGCTCATCAATTACGACTCGTTGAGCCGAGAAACTCGGGATTGGCTTGAGAGCTCCATGGATTTCGTTCCGAATTCGGGCAAGGAGATTGCCGGATTTTCGGAGCCGTACCGGAAGCAGGCGCGTGTGGTTAGAAGATGC
>JAKASH010000091.1:8171-8732 GCA_021828225.1 Acidobacteriota bacterium
GGTCGCGAGATCCGCGGCAACGTGTATTTCAGGCATATCAAAGACTGTCGAAAAACGATAAGCGAGTCCGACCGAATGGACTCGTCAGGGACACAACGGGGCATGAATCCACCGCGAGGTGAGAGCTCGGGCCGATCAGGTCAATCGGCGATGTAACTGTCCGCCGTGCGGCACCACTCATTGAAGGAAGGGTACGTTTTTCCAGGATCCTGGGGCCGACTTCGGTTCGAGCGTTGCCAGAACTCAACCATCCGCACGTGGTGGGGATCGTTGTGCGTTTGCTCAACGACAAGATTGAGCCAGCCCTCTTTCCTCGGTTGAGCGAAGTAGCGGTCTCCCATCCATGTCGTAAGGCGCTGCTCCAAGCCGCTCATCGCTTCTTTCTCCCTGAGAGCAATCGAGCTGCTGAATTCTAAAAGGCCGGGATATTTTCGTCTCAGTTCTGCAGCGATCGCTGATGGAAGTGCTCGGTTGGCTCGCAGAAGCGTATGAAGCCAATAAGCGACCGCCTGCAACCGCAGGTATTGTTGGAGAGTGGTAGCAATCTGGCCGGTGGGTGCG
>JAKASH010000092.1 GCA_021828225.1 Acidobacteriota bacterium
TGGCTTCAGCGAACGGCGTCAGGGCACGTCCTCAGCCGTGCCGACAGGAAGTACGTTTGCAAAAACATGGGCCTTCAGGCCCTGAGGTTTCGGGCCTCAGCGGCTAAAGCCGGCGGGGGCATTGCGACCCCTTGGCGGCACCGATAAATCGGTGCCCTGACGCCTTGAGTCTGGATTGATTTAACGCGCCATGTGTAGCAATCCTTTGTAAAACCCGCGATGGAGGTTTGCAACGATGAGGAAGGTTTCACGCCGCAAGTTTATTGAAAGCATCCCGCTGGCCTGCGCGGCCGCTGCGGGCGGAGCGCTCAAAGCTCCGTGGACCGCCTTCGCGGCCACGCCTTTCCCCGGCCGCTTTCAGCCCACGTACGAATCCCTTTCCACGTACCAGATCCCCGAGTGGTTCAAGGATGCAAAGCTCGGAATCTTCATGCACTGGGGCGTCTATTCTGTCCCCGCTCACTCCAGCGAGTGGTACCCGCGGCTGATGTATCTTCGCAAGAATCCCGTCTTTGAATGGCACCGGAAGCACTGGGGTCCGCAATCGATGTTCGGCTACAAGGATTTCATCCCCATGTTCCGGGCGGAGCGGTGGAAGCCGGAAGAATGGGTGGAACTGTTCAAGGGCGTGGGTGCGCGGTACATAGTTCCGGTGGGCGAGCATTGCGACGGCTTTCCCATGTACGACTGCACGTTCACGCGCTGGTGCGCCAGCAAGATGGGTCCCCAGCGGGACATCGTGCGCGATCTTGGCCGCGAGGTGCGCAACCAGGGATTGAAGCTTGGCGTCTCAACCCATCGCAACTGGAACTATTCGTGGTACACCTATGAGAGGGATTTTGACACCGACAATCTCCTCTATTCCGGCCTCTACGGCAAGCCGCACATTCCCGGTCCGCCCATCGATAATCTTCCGCACGAAATCCTGCAGGTGGCTCCCCGTTGGTTCCTCCAGGACTGGCTTTCACGAACCACGGAGATTGTTGACAAGTATCAACCCGATCTGATCTGGCTCGAGTGGGGCGTCCAGGCCGCGGAATTCAAGCCCTACCGCACGGAGCTGGCCGCCTACTATTACAACCTGGGCGAGCAACGCAAGCAGGATGTCGTCCTCACTTACAAGAGCGGCGCTTTCCCGGACCACGCCGCGGTGCTGGACATCGAGCGCAGCACGGAGCTCAACATTCGTGATCTCGCCTGGCAGGCCGGAACATCCATCAGCAAAAAGTCATGGGGATACGTCGATGACGACGACTACTGGGCTCCTTCAGAGATCATCCATGAGTTCGTTGACATCGTGAGCAAGAACGGCAACATGCTGCTCAATTTCGGTCCCAAATCCGATGGAACGTTCTCCGAAGAGGCCTTGAATATTGCTCACTGCATGGGCCGCTGGACAAGCGTGAACGGAGAAGCGATTTTCGGGTCGCGTCCTTGGAAGATTTATGGCGAAGGTCCGACGGTTTATAAAGGTGGTAGGTTCGGCGAAGTTAAGACCATCGCTCCCACGTTCACGCCACAGGATATCCGCTTCACCACAAAGAAGGGCGTGATTTACGCCATCTTTCTTGCCTGGCCGGAACACCAGGCCGTGATCAAGGCTCTCGGCAGGAAATCGCCTTACGTGCCGCCCAAAATTTCAGAGGTGAAGCTCCTCGGCGAAGAAGCAAAACTGAAATGGCGGCAGACCGAAGACGCCTTGGTGATCGAGACGCCTCCCAGGAAGCCTTGCGACTACGCCTTCACCTTCAGCATCATCTGACCTCGATGCACGAAAGTGCCCCGATCTATCGGGGACGCATCGGGTCCTGATCGCATACCCCGATACGTCGGGGCGTGCGTCACCCGTGGTGTATCGGCGTGTACCGTTACTGAGAATCGCCAAACAAAGACGGTGCCTGTATACACACCGCGCACCCTGAATGCAAATAGCGCCGCCCTTCAGGGCGGAATTTGCCGGGTTCAGCTAATTGCCGGGCTGGAGCCAGACGCTACATGGATAGCCTTTTGGCACAGGACAAGCCCACGGTCAACCCAAAGGCCGGTTGACCGTGGCTACCATTTTCCCCAGACGCAACAACCGCGGCCCGTAAAGGGCCGAGCTATCCTGAGCCACCTCCGGCGATCCCCCGCCCCGCCGGGATAAACTTCGATAGCAGCCTCCCGCGTTACGAACCTTTACACAGAATTTACCTTTGCCGGATAACTTGAGAGGACTTGTTGGAGTCACATGAATGAATTAGGATGATTTCCCGGTGTGAAACGCAAGAGAGTGAACACTTTCCCGTTGATGGTGTTTTTGCCGGAAATCACGAGGACAGAAATGATCAGGCCAATTGGAGGTTCACAGTTGAGAGTTCGCAAATTGCTTCAAGGGTTCATGATGGTGGTGCTTTTTGGCGCCAGCGCAGCGGCACTGCATGCCCAGGACTATCGGGTGTTTATCATGGGTGGAGGATCGACCCTGCTCGACAGGCAGCACTACACCGTTTACGGCGCCGCTTTTGAGTCCTACTACAAGACGGGCGCCAGCTTCACGGTGGGGGCGGAGATTCCGGTATTCAGAATATTCAGTGCGGAGGGGTCGTACGGGATTAGTCATAACAATCTGATTGTTAACAATTTCGTTAATTCTACTGAACCAAACAATGAAACAGGATATATGATCCAGGATCAGAGGATCAGCGGGGACGTCGTTGCCCATGCGGAGAAGCCCATCAAGGGGGTGCGGCCCTATTTTGTGGCCGGGGTCGAACTCGACCGGTTCTCGGCAACCAGCGCGGCCGCGGCGCTGGCTCAGTCCGAGGGTTTCAATGGCGTGCCCAATGCGGTCCTCTCTCCGGACAATAAATTCGGATACAATTTCGGATTTGGCTTGGACATCAGTCTGACCCACATGCTTGCTTTGCGGGTTGATGCTCGAGACCACATCTTCGGCTCGCCCACTTTCGGCCTTCCCGCGGCGGCCACTTCCGCCTTCACCGCGTACTACCCCATCGGTGGCAACGCGCAGGATCTCGTGTATTCCGTTGGCGCTGTCTTCCACTTCGGCAAATAGATTTGCCGGTGCTCTTCCACAAGCCCGGTCAGCGGCGGTTGGCGCTCTCATCGCGGCCTTTTCGATGTTGGCGATTCCAGGCCCCGACAGCGCATAGCGGCGGCGAAGCGGGCGCCGAGTTCAGGAAAGAGGGTGCAGGCTACGATTCGGCAGATTTCTCAAGCTTGTTGACAATGCGGGCAAGTTCGTCGACGGCCCAGCCGGAACAGATTTTCTGGAAGGTGGCCGCCAGGGTCCGGTAGTACCAGAGGGTTCCTTCCTTGCCGCCCTTGAAGCGAGGCCAGAGCCGGTCACCCAGCGCGTGATAGTCGCGCAGAACGGCGCGCGCGTTGTGAATCTTGTCGGCCAGGACGATGACCAGCACATCAGGCGGAGCGGATTGGACGTGCTGGATGTATTCTTCCTTGCGGCGACGCCAGGGTGGCTTGGGATCGCTGTCCGCGTCGGTGCAGCCTTCCACCAGTCGCGCCACCCGTTCGCCGAAACGCCGGCGGATCTCCTGGAGCGTGGGCTTGCCGCCCTGGTCTTCCACCGCGTCATGCAACAGCGCGGCGATGGCCTGATCTTCGTCGCCACCCTGCTCGAGAACGAGGGAGCAGACGGCCATCAGGTGGGCGATGTAAGGAATGTCACTGCCTTTCCGCCTTTGCGTGGAGTGCAGCGCGGCCGCATAACAGAAGGCCTCTTCAAACCGTTTGCCCAGCGTGGGTTCTTCGGTGCTCATAGGCCCCATCCTGCATCGCTGCCAACAGAAAAGCAAGCGGACCGCATGCATCCGCCGGTGAGATCCGATTTCCGGTCAGGACTCGACCTTCGGACTCCCACCATCGGAGATCCCGTCTCACCAGAAAACGGCGGTGCGCAGGATTACTGTTGTGGAAGCAAGCCGTAAATATTGAGCTGGCCTTGAGCCCCGACGAAGGCCTCGCCGTTAACGGCGACGGGCGACTGGAACGTTACGGCGCCGAAGGCTTGCGTTTGACTCTGGTTGCTGTTGTAGAGTTCCGTCAGGTCTGTAGCATTGTACGCCACCAACATCCCGCCGACCCCGGGGTCCACCTGAAGGGTCCATAGAATACCGGCCTGGGCGCCATTGGAGGAGACGGCGAGGCCTGTGGAGCCGACATTGGATATCTGATTCTGCGGAGTGGTGTCAATCTGGCCGTTCTGCACACCGTACATTCTCAGAACGCCGTTCTGGTCAACCACATACACATGCTCGTTCCAATAAACAGGCGATGTCATCACCAGACTGGTGGCGTTGGGGATGGACTGGACGATCTGGCTGTCGCTGCCAGCCTGAAAACCTCCCAGGCTGTCGCGGTTGCACAGATAGATTTCGCCGGGCTTGCCGTCCTGGAACAGCAAGTGAGGGTACGGGCCGCTCTGGTCCGGCAGCAACAGCGGCGAGCTGGAGCCGAGATCGAGATCACCGCTGTTGAGACTGGCCTGATTGTAAGGAGTGAAGTAACTCTCCACCTGGCTCAGGTCGGGAGAGAGTTTGATGATGGAGTCCCCGTAATCGCTCCCTCCCGTGTTGGCATCGAAGGTGCCGTTGCCCGTTCCGAAATAGATATTTCCGCTTGAATCAGCGGCGATCCCGCCTGCTCCCTGCCAGATTCCACCTGCCGAGCCGTTGGGCGTGTCGTTGTAGGCCCTGACAAGCGTAAGCGTTGCCGCGTCGTAGGCAAACAACCAACCGTGGTAAGGAGCAATGTCGCCGTACGAAGCGAATCCGATGTACACATTGCCGTTCGCGAGCAGCAGCCCAGGACGCTGCAGTTCCTGATGGGCATCGAAGGTGACTGTTGTTCCATTGCCGCCGTCTCCGATGCCCGGGACTGAGCCCTGAAGTGTGACGGGGCCGTTGAACTTCTCGGCTCCGGTGGTGATGTCGAGCGCGTGAAGCTTGTGATAATAGGTCCCGTTGATCTCGCTTAAGGCGTCCACATACAACGTTCCTGTCGTGGGGTCGATCACTGGAGTTCCTATGACCCCGATCGTGGAGTCCTCCGCGCAGGTATCATCTGGCAGTTCGGCACAAGGCACCGGAATCTCACCGGCGGAGGGATTGACCAGGTTCGTTTGCCAGATCAGGTCGGGGCTTCTTCCGTTGGCATCAAAGGCATAAACCATGTCGTCGTTCGTTGCGACGTAGACGACGTTGCGGTAGCCCAGGTTGGGAACATTCACATTCGCAACATAGAGGGGTTGCGCAAAGATGATCCCCTGCACCGGATAGGTCGCGATCTTGCCAAATTGCTGCACATTGACGTTCTGCGGGGTGAGAACAATCTCATCCGAATTCAGGCCGATGCGCGCGTTGCTGTACTGCCGGGTAAAGACTCCGGGGTCATCCATCACGGCCACCTGAGCGCTGGCCGTTTTGCCAAGGTCCGCCTGGCTGGTGACCGTAATCGTATGCATTCCGCCGGTCGAAGGTGGGCTGTAGACGCCGGAGCTGGAAATCGTACCCAGGGTCGAACTGCCGCCGTCCACGCCGTCCACGGACCACGTCACCGCGGTATCCGCCGTGCCCTGCACGGCCGCTGCGAAGGCTTGATTCTGGTGAGTCACCACCACGCTCGCGAAGGTCGGAGATATGGAAATGGTGACGGAGGAAGAGACGCTGATCGCCACGGAGCCCTGGATCGTGCCGGAGGCCGCAGCAATGTCGGAACCTCCAGATCCCACTATGGTCGCCATGCCCTGGCTCCCAGTGCTGTTGCTGACCGTCGCCACGGAGGTGTCGGAGGAACTCCAGGTCACCGATTGCGTGACGTCCTTGGTGGAACCATCGCTGTAATGCCCGGTCGCCGTGAATTGCTGCGTCGAAGGAAGCTGGTAAGACCCGCTCGATGGGCTAATAACAATCGACGATAGAGTCGGTTGCGCAGGCGCCGGGGGAGCAGAGCCCCCGCAACCAGCCAGACCTGAGGTAAAAAGCAGAATAATGATGAGCCGCTTCCATTGCATTGCCCAGTCCTCCCCTTTGCACGCGCGATTCTCGCTCTCCTTGACGTATTGTCCTTCTTAGTTAAGTCCGCGCGAGTTTACACCGAAAAAGACCTGTTTTTCAAGGACTCTAAGTGCGGCGCAGTGGTTTCGGAATCTTCAAAGAGGGAAGCGCTGGAGCAAGACTGGGCACCGCGGATCTTTCACCGCGCCAGATCCATGAATCGCCGAACAACTCCGTGTTACCTTTCCGGCCATTACTTTCTCAGCACTTGCCAACCCGGTAGAGAGGGCGTATAAAGTTTGAGAGTCCGCGCGCTGGTCAGAAACGGCCTGACAATTCTTGTCTCCTGCCAGCGGACGTCTACAGCGGCAAAATTCCCGCCGTGGACTTTCCAATGCCAGACAACGCACGGCACACGCGGAGCTGCTGAGGGTAGCAGCTTGCGAACCCCGGAATGATTGCAACGAGGGGCTTGCCGCGACAATGGCGCTTTGCAACATCCAGTAAAATATGGGGAGGGACAACGGGGATGGACTCCCATGAGCTTGAAATTCCTTCCGGCTTGCCGCCAGAATCCGCATTTGCGCCCACCGGCGATTCGCTGCTTGAGTCGCAGCAATCCTGGCTACACACGGAGCGGACCAGTCGCTCGAATCCGGACCAGGTTGAGCAGATCTATACTTCGGCATTGGAGCAGTTTCCCAAATCGGCTCCCTTGCTCAGCGCCTATGCCAACTTCCTGACCGAGATTCGCAAGGACCAGGAGCGGGCGGAGGAATTCTATCGCCGCGCCATTGAGGCCAACTCCCGGCACGCCATCAGCCTGGGAAATTACGCGGTCTTCCTGAAGAACGTCCGCAAGGACTATGACCGGGCCGAGCGGTTCTATCGCGCTGCCATCGAGGCCAACCCCAGAAATTCCACGAACCTGGGGAATTACGCCGTCTTCCTGGACGATATTCGCAAGGATTATGACCAGGCGGAGGAGTTCTATCGCCGCGCCGTCAAGGCCAGTCCCAGATATGCCAGCAGCATGGGCAAGTACGCGGTCTTCCTTGAAGACATTCGCAAGAATTACGACTGGGCAGAAGCCTTGTACCGTCGCGCCATCAGAGCGGAGCCAAGGCACGCCAGCAATCTGGGCAATTACGCAAGGTTTCTGCAGAAGATCCGCAAGGACTATGACCGGGCGGAGCAATTCTACCGTCGCGCCATCCAGGCGGATCCCGGGCATGCCGTTAATCTGGGCAATTACGCAAGGTTTCTGCAGAAGTTCCGTAAGGACTACGATAGGGCAGAGGAATTTTACCGCCGTGCCATCCAGGCCA
Organism: Acidobacteriota bacterium; assembly: GCA_021828225.1. The sequence continues at coordinate 7,346 of JAKASH010000092.1, forward strand.
ACCCGGCCCTCACCGCGAGTTTGGGGAATTACGCGAACTTCCTGGTCAGTATTCGCAAGGATTACAACCGGGCGGAGGAATTCTACCGCCGCACCGCTGGTGCCAATCCCCCCCATGCCACCAGCCTGGGCAATTACGCGGTCTTCCTCAAGAACATTCGCAAGGATTGTGACCAGGCCGAGGAATATTATCGCCGCGCCATCCAGGCTGACCCCGGGCATCCCACCAACCTGGGCAATTATGCAAGTTTCCTGCAGACTATTCGCAAGGATTACGAGCGGGCCGAGGAATATTATCGCCGCGCCATCCAAGCCAACCCCGGGCATCCCACCAACCTGCACAACTACGCCTTCTTCCTCGCAGACGTTCGCGGGGACCCTCAGCGCGCGAAGGAATATTACAACCGCGCAAACGGCGCTGGTTCGCGCCATGCTTAAGAACCAGACCGATTCCAGAGGATTGCACATTATGGGAACAGCATTTTTGTAGCGGCCCTGTCTCCGGTTTCTGGAGTCCGATGGACTCCACCGGAGTCCAGAAATCGGACTCCAGCGCCGAAATGCGCCGGCGGTGACGACACCGCCGCTACAGAAGGCGCGGGGCGCCGGCGCTCCAGTTGACGCTCTGCCGGGTTTTCGCATACATTACAGATTCAAAAAGGGCGCATTGACCAGTTAATTCGGCAAGCGCCGCGGGCCGATTCGAGTGCCCGCGAAAATTCCTGTCTGCTTTTCTGACGCGAGGGTCCGTGCGCCTCCCATCCTTCCGGAAGCTTTTCCTTCTGTTTGCTCTGACGCTTGCCATCCCCGTGCTGGCCTTGACTCCCGTCGCCGCGCAGCACGGCATGGTGGTGAGCAACAGTCGGCTGGCTACCGAGGCAGGAGTCCAGATGCTGAAAGCCGGAGGCAATGCCGTGGACGCGGCGGTGGCTGTGGGCTTTGCGCTGGACGTCACGTATCCCTTTGCGGGAAACATCGGCGGCGGCGGTTTTATGATGATTCACATGGCGGACGGCCGATCCGTGATGATCGACTACCGCGAGGAAGCCCCCGGTGCTGCCAGCCGCAACATGTTTCTGGACAAGCAGGGCCATGAGATTCCCGGCGCATCGACGGTGGGAGCGCTTTCCGTGGGCGTGCCGGGAACCGTGGCCGGCATGGCGCTGGCCGAGCAGAAATACGGCAAGCTGGGACTGGCAGCCGTGATGGAGCCCGCCATCCGCCTGGCTCAGCAAGGCTTTTCGGTCAGTTACTGGCTGAGCCAGTCGCTTGAGCAGAATCGGAAGTTGCTTACACAGTTCGGCACCAGCCGCCGCATCTATCTTCGCGAC
>JAKASH010000093.1 GCA_021828225.1 Acidobacteriota bacterium
GATTGGACCGGAACGTGTGTGTCTCCTGGATCATGACGTTGTTCACCGGGATGTCATAGCCCAGGCTATAGGCGAGGATGTTGCCGGAGGGATTCTGTGGCTGCAGGAAGACGTGATCCCGGTAATATCTGCCGGTCAGACTGTCCTTGTTGCCCAGCCTCTCATCGATCCGAAGGATGTATTCGTCAGTGTTCTGCACGGCGGGTTGATTGAAAAAGACTTCACCCGTGCCGCCCACCTGCGGAAGATACTTTTCCAGACCAAGCGACGCAGAATCATACCGGGCAGTGGGAATCAAATTCCCCGGGAAAGGCTGTCCGGTGAGCGGGTCGGTAATTTGGATGACTCTTCCGAAAGGATTATTGGGGTTGCTGGCGTTGAGTAGTGCGGAGAAATCACCGTTGAGCTCTGCAGTTGTGGGCACAAATGCATGATTGGCAGTTCCGATGTCCCGATACCGTTCCCCCTGAAAGCCGAAGAAGAAGAAAGTGCGGTCGTGGCCATTGTAAACGTGCGGAATTATGACGGGGCCACCGATCGTACCGCCAAATTGGTTCCGCTTAAGCTGGTCGCGGCTTGCCGAAAAGTAATTACGCGCATTAAAAACCGGATTCCGGACGTATTCAAACAGGTCGCCGTGGAACTGGTTGGTGCCGCTTTTGGTCACGACGTTGACCACGCCTCCGGCATTTTCGCCGTAGCGGGTGCTGTAATTGTTTGTTTGGACGCTGAATTCCTGCAAGGCGTCAGGAAATGGAAAAGGGATGTTGGTGTTGTAGTATTGGTCTAGGTAGTTTGCTCCGTCCAGCATATAGCTTGTTTGGTTCGTCCTGGAGCCATTAATCGCGGGGGAGACGGAGCCGGGCAGGCTGCCCTGGCTGGTCACAGAGGTTGGCGTGGCTCCTCTTGCCCCCGCCACTAGGTTGATCAACTGCGCAGCATCTCGTCCGTTTAAAGGCAACTCCACCATCCGCTCCTGCCCCACAACCTCGTTGAGCGTCTGGGTGGTTGTATTCACCAGCGGTGCGCCTCCTGTTACGGTCACCGACTGGATGGCAGACCCGAGCAGCAGGTGGATATCCACCGTTGCTGCCTGGTTTGCAAGCAAAGTAATGTTCTTCTCGATAAACTTCCGAAATCCCTTGGCTTCCACGCTCAGGGTATATTCTGTCGGGCGCAAATTGGGGATTACGTAGTGCCCGCTGCTGTCTGATACTGCGCTGCGTGTAAAGCCGGTTCCTGCCTCAGTGGCCACAACCTTGGCGCCGGGCACCACCGCTCCACTTGGATCGACCACGTTGCCGCTGATCGTTCCAAACGCCTGGCCATAAGCCCGGGAAGCGGCAAGAATTAATAAGAGTGTGCACATCAGCGCGGCCAGGGCAGCAAACGATCCTGGAGCGCGGCGCTTCGGAAAACCTTCGAATATCGTGTTTTGCCTGATCATGTTCTCTGTTTGACGAACCAGTGGGCGGACAAACGATATTTCCGATGTTTTGAGTGGGAACGGGCAAACGGCCAGTACGTCGCGCCGTAGGCTTCTCTGAGCATCATCCACCATGAAACCCTCCTTGAATTCGACTGCTGCCTTCTGAATGGAAGGTACCGCTCCTACTTGCTCTTCCAGAAGCAGCACTCGCGCAAGCCCAATATCCGACGCAGATTCAGTCCGGTAACAGCCCCCTTCGGTTTTCTGAGGAATTCGACGGGAATCTGTGTTCGGAGGATGTTCAGTTGAAGATTGCTTTCCCTGGCATGTTACACCTCGACTTTTCATACTTTGTTTTCGCAAGGTCGGCTGAAACGTAACAAAATTAAGGTTGCGCTGTCAAGGGAAAAATGATATATCACATATCACTTTCCATAAGGAGAAAGGACCGAGGATGATAGATTTTCTTGTTCACAACAGCCGGGACAATGTAGGGGTAGCGGTCAGGGATGTGCAGTCCGGAGAGAACCTGGCGGGGAAGGCCATGGACAACGGCAAGATGCTGAAGGCCATGGCGCACCAGCCGATTCCCCTGGGCCATAAAATCGCCCTCCAGGATTTCAAAGTCGGCGACACCGTCATCAAGTACGGCGAGGATATCGGCAAGGTGGTTGCGGAGATCCGCGCCGGCGAGCATGTTCACGTTCACAATCTAAAGACGAAGAGGTGGTAAGAAAAATGGAGAATCCCAAGTTCAAGGCATACCGCCGTGAAAACGGTCGGGTCGGTGTTCGGAACCACGTCATCATTCTACCCGTAGACGACATTTCAAATGCTGCGGCGGAAGCGGTCGGGCGCGTCATCTTTGGCGTCCAGTCCCTTCCGCATGCTTACGGGCGTCTCCAATTTGGTGAAGACCTCGAGCTGTTTTTCCGTACCCTGATCGGCATCGGCTCGAACCCGAATGTTGCGGCAGCCATTGTCATCGGGATCGAGCCCGGCTGGACGGACCGGATCGTTCAAGGGATCGCCAAAACAGGCAAGCCTGTGGCCGGGTTTGCGATTGAGCGCAGCGGCGACTTGAAGACCATCGCGGAGGCTTCGCGCAAAGCCTTCGAATACGTTCAATGGGCTACCGAGTTGCAGCGCGAGGAATGCACCATGAACGAGCTGTACGTTTCGGTCAAGTGCGGGGAGTCGGACACGACCACGGGACTGGCCTCCTGTCCCACGGTCGGCAATGTCATTGACCGCCTGATCGAATTGAAGGGGACTGCATCCTTCGGCGAGACCTCGGAATTGACCGGAGGCGAGCACGTGGTCAAGGCCAAGGCCGCGACGCCCGAAGTCGGCGAGCAGTTCATGAAGGTGTGGAACGAGTACAACGATTTCATCATTCAGAACAAGACGAACGACCTGTCGGAGTCGCAGCCGACCAAAGGCAACATCCGCGGCGGGCTGACGACGATCGAAGAGAAGGCGTTCGGCAACATCGAGAAGATTGGCAAGCGGACGAAGTTCGTGGGATGTCTCAAACCCGCCGAAGCTCCTGACGGCAAGGGGCTGTGGTTCATGGACACCTCTTCGGCGGCCGCGGAGGCCTTGACGTTGTGGGCGGCTTCAGGAGCCGTTATGCACCTGTTCCCAACGGGCCAGGGCAACATTTGCGGAAATCCCATCATGCCGGTCATCAAGCTTTCGGGAAACCCTCTCACCTGCGCTACCATGAGCGAGCACATCGATCTGGACGTCTCGGGAATCCTGACGGGTGATTTGACTTTCGATCAGGCGGGCGAGCGGCTGCTCACCCTGATGGTGCGGACCGCGAACGGCCGTCTGACCGCCACCGAGGCGCTCGGCCATCGCGAGTTCGTCATGACAAAGCTTTATCGAAGCGCGTAAGGCGCGTTCTTAATGAGAGTGAGGTGAAACAATTGCTCGCGTTAGCACGAGCAGCTTGCCTACCGAAGGCCACCGTTACGAGCGCAATTCGATTCTGCTGACGACGAATAAGGCCTTAAAGGACTGGAACACCGTTTTCCCCAACGCCACCCGCATCGCCGCGCTGCTCGGCCGCCTCACCCATCACGCCGACATCACCCTGATCGAAGGCACGTCCTGCTGCGTGCGCGAAAGCCAGCTCGAAGCCGCCGCGCACAAGAAAAACCTCGAAAGGAGTCCCCCCTGCCTGCCGATCTTGATACGTATCGCCACACGCTGCTGGATCTCTATTGCCGTCTGCCCGACACGCCGCGCCGCCTGAGCCGCCATGATCTGCGTCTCGTCCGTCAACTCTGGCATCGGCATATCCCTCTCCGGGTTGTCCAAACCGCTTTCCTATTAGCTTCGGCTCGCCGTGCCACTCGCCGACCCGAGGCTACACCTCTCGGGTCCATCCACTCCCTCCATTACTTCCTGCCGGTGATCGAAGAACTGCTCGCCCATCCCGTCCCAGAGTCTTACGTCGCCTACCTGCGGAGCAAAGCGACCTTTCGCCCTTGCGGCGGCAGCCCTGCCCCCGGGCAATGAGTCTCAATCGCACCAACCGGCCCGCGTTCAAATTTCTACGTTCTTACCTGCGCCCTGACATTCTTCGAATGAAGCGCTGGTTGTAGCGCCGGGTCTTATGCCCGGCATGCCGCCCTGAAGGGCGGCAATACGGGTCCGAATGCTACACCGGCAAGGCTCATCGGCTGAATTGCCAATTAGCCTTGCCAAGCCAGGCAAAGGTTACGGTGTTGGAGCCGTGCAACCCGTGAAGCCGAGGACCAGCGAACTGTTGGCACCTTGATCCACGCTTTGCCCGGGCGCAACTGTGACCGAACTGCTGGTCACCGACGTTGGAGAGCAGGTCAGCAACCCGTCTGAGCCGTCCGCCAGGCCGTTGATCGTGTACATAGCCTGGTCCGTTGAGCCCGGGGCTGCCACGTTGTTGCCGGAGGTGCTGTCGTACGTACCGACCGCCGCGGCGCTGGCGGGAACCATCACCGAGTAACCCACGCAATCCAGCGAACCCGTTGCGCAGCCACCACTCGACGATGTCGTGGTAACGGTCGTATAGACAGGCGGCTGAGAGTCCGTCACATTGCCTGACGGCGTTGACCCAGCCTGAAGCACCGGGACCGTTATGTTAAGAGTGTTACTGCCATTCGTCACGGATTGAAGCGCAGAGAGTTGAACGTTGCCGGCAACAGGAGAGCTCCCGCTTCCCGAGGTCGTGATCTGGCCGGAAATGCTGGCTGGACCGGTGCTGACCAGACCCGTGCTGCTGCCCGTGGTGGTTTCCGCAAACAACGGAATGCTGCCCGTACCGCCTCCGACGGGCACTCCGAACACCACGCTTGGGTTGTAAGTTGTGGTGGTTGGCACGCCAGCGGTTGTTTGCGTCGTGGTACCCGCGACAACCACATCATAATTCGTACCGTCCGACTCCACCGGGCAGAACGCGAACGTTCCGTCTGAATTGGTCATCCCTGCCCAGACCACCTGGTCGGTTGGTGGCGTGGTGCTGGTGTTGGGCTGCTCCAGAAGAACAACGGCATTGCCAATACCCGTCCCCGGGTTTGGAGAGCCCGTGCCTTCCACAACTTTGCCGCTGATGGTGTTCGTGCCGTTCAGCGTGACCTCACCTGAGTGCAGGACAGGCTTCAACAGATACTGCCCGTTTCCTTCCTGCAAAATCGAGGCACAGGTGTCAAAATTGATGTTGAAATCGACGCTCTGGCCTGCCGAGACCGTCAGCCCGCCGTTCGCGATCTGTGAAGACGGAATCTTGATGCCCGTCTGGGCTTCGCTGGGCAACTGCAACTCGTATGACGAGCTGCTGCCGCTCGGAACAACGCAGTTATTCCCTGTGGAACAGGCATTGTTCGAGGGGCCAGACGCGTTGTTCGCCAGCAGGATCAGCCGGATCTGCTGATATTTCCCCGGCGGCAGCGCTTTGGTTCCCAGCATGTACAGGGTGCCGCAGAAACCCTGCGTGGCGCTCGGGTTCAGAGACAATAGGTCAACCTGCTTGGGACTGCTGGTCAGGTCAACCAGCGTCTGCCAGCCGCTCGAGTTCGGACCCGCACTGGCATTCACATTCGCCTGAACCTCAGTAATGGTTACATAAACGTGGGAGAACACAGCCGAACAGGTCGGTGGATCGCTGAGAAAAGTATTGACCGTGCCCGTTGTCGGACTGGTGGAAGAAGTGGTATTGCTGCCTCCGCAGCCGACGATCGCAACAACCGCTAATGATAAAACCAACGAAATGCCTAATATCGTATAGGCGTGGATTCGACTCTCTTTCATCTGGTGTTTCCTCCCCCTTCTGAGCAAGATGATCTCGCGCTTTTAGTGCTTCAATTCGAGCCCTGCTATCCCGGAACCCCACCAGCCGTGTGCTGGTCAATCGTTGAACTTGATGTGATCCTGCAATTGCCGCAAGGAATCAGTCGCTTCGGGAATTACGATGCTGCAGACTTGCCAAAGGTTTGCCCTTAGACGCAGCCTTCGAGCATACTTGCTGGCATGCAAGTCACATTCATACTCCCCGCGTCAACAGACAAGCCGACGATTGCCATCGACCATTATCCCCGATCTTGCCTGTTATCGGCAGTAACTTACCACTTAATAGATAGAAAATCAATAGGCCCTGGCCCTCCCCATGCCAGGCGCACTGTTCCGTGGCTACTTCAGGCTTCCCGCTGGCCGGTGGCGCAGGTCAACGACGGCGGGTTGCGAGGTTGCTGCGCTGGCTGTCGTGGCGTTTGCGCCGGCAGTCGCAGTGTTTGCGCCAGTAGAGGAACCCGCACCCGTGTTCGCTGCCGAAACCTGGCTTCCCTGATATTTCGGCGCGCTCACGTATCCATGCATGTGGTGCCGGTTGATTTCGTTAATGACAAGCTGCAGGGCCTGCCCGTTTTCCGATGTGTAGAAGAGCACCGGCTCATACAACTCAATGTGCTTCTTGGTCAGCTCCCGGTCATTCACAATCAACTTAAGATTGCAGAATTGATGCTTGGCATTGGTTTTCCGCAATGACACTTCGATCGGCCCTACGCGCTGGAATTGCTTTCCCTTGAACATGTCAAACTCGTAGTAGCTGCGTTCGCCCTTCCTCTCTAGGGCTACAAGCTCGGCGTGCGTCTTGGCAATGGAGCCGCTCAGTTGGTCGCGCGTCGAGTCCAGGTTGTTCTGGAGCTGCGTTTGCGCGTTGGCCAGGTCCTGCTGAGTAGATGCGATGGCTTGCTGGTGTTGGGCAAGCTCGGCCTCCACCTGCTTCCATCTCGGGTCGTCTTTCTTGACCGCCTTTTTCACGGCAGCGCGGTGATACATGCGCTCCCGCCTGATGGCAGCCTCGCGGCGCGCAGCTTCTTCCACTCTTTGACGTTCGGCTTGTGCTTCCTGTTGCTGTGCTTGTTCCGTTTGCAGGGTGGTCAACTTGGACGAAAGCGTTTGAAGCTCTCCCTGGGTTTGCGTCAATGACGTCGTCAACTGCTGGTTCCGAGCTGTCAGTTGGCCGGCGGCCTTTTGCTGCTCCACAATGAATCCCACAGCCACCGCTGCGATGCATAAAACCACCACCACGCCAATCCAAAGAGGGTTTACAGATCTCCGTGACTCTTCAGGAATACTTTCGGTCTCATTTTCATTCTCGTTCCGATTCTCATTCTCATCCATGTTCTAATCTCTCGATCGGATTGCTGAAAGACTCAACCCCGGCTGCCGTCGTGAGCGCGAAGGAACGCATTTCCCCTCAACCAACAAACTGTTTATCACCCTCCCCTCGCCTGCGTCTCCTCAGGATGACATCGTGGATGGCTTCTTAAAGCAAATCCTCTGATTAAGAGTCGCTTCCGCCCTCTGCAGGCAGAAGACGCCGCATCCCGTAAGAGCAAACGTAATGCCATTGGGCCATTCAAGGAGATATTGTATTTTCAGTTGATTACGCGGCTAACATGAAATTAAGGATATGTGGAAAGCTGGTACAGATTTCTAGAGTATGGAAAAATTTACACACTCAGATCTACTTTCCCAGTGGCGAGTTGACCGGGATTGTTTAAGCCGCGGCGGAAAAGGGCGAAAGAGCTTCGATCGATCGAGGCCCTTTCGCATTCCCATTAAACCAACCCTGTCAGGCTGTCACGCTACGTCGTCAGACGTGTTGACTGGAACCCACCGGCCTTCCCGCGCAGCCTGATAGATAGCTTGCATGGCAACAACGTCGCGCAATCCCTCGCGGCCATTGGGCTCCGGGTCACGCCCGCGCCGGATGCTGTCGGCAAAGGCATCGAGTTCCAAAGCAAACTCGTCGATAACCTTGAAACGCTTCTCAAACCAGCGGCCCCCGATCTTCCCGAACAGCCGCCTTTCCTCCTCATAAGCAAACGCAGGATCGAGCGATGCCCACCCCTTTTCACCGAAAACTTTCAGGAAGTTGGCCTGGGCAGCCCCAAAACTCGCACTGGCCTGCGCCAAGAGCCCGCCGGGAAATTTCAGTTGAAAGCCGATATTTTCCTCGACACTGCTGAAGCGCGCCGGGTCTGTGGTCCAGCTATAGGCGTTGGCCTCAACCGGTTCCAGCCCCGTCAGCCAGCGGATCGTATTCACGCAATAGACGCCGACGTCCACCAGCGAACCCCCACCTGCCGACTGGTAGTCGAAATGCCACGCCGGAACCTTTTTGTTGGGAGGAAGAAAAATGGTGAATGCCGAGTGGATAATCTTCAGTTTGCCCAGCTTGCCGCCGGTGATCAACTTCTTCAACGCCAGGCTGGCGGGCTCAAAGTACTTGCGGTAAGCGATCATCAGCCGAACCTTATTCTCGCGGCAGGCCCGGACCATCTGCTGGCAGTCTTCGACGGTTGTGGCCATGGGCTTTTCGCAGAGTACGTGGCGACCGGCTTCGGCCGCACGCACGGAATACCGGGCATGGGTTCCGTTGTCGGTTGCAATGAAGACGGCGTCAACCTCGCGGTTCCCAAGGCACCGGTCATAGTCGTCGTACGTGTACCAGGAGCTTGCACCGAAACTCGCGGCCAGGCGTTTGGCCTTCTTCAAATCGCTGCTGACCACGGCGACCAGCTTTGCCTTCCTGCTATGGCGGAAAGCCGGCAGAACGGCCCGCTGCGAGATCCTCCCAAGTCCCACCAGGGCATAGCCAACACGTTTCTTATTAGT
>JAKASH010000094.1 GCA_021828225.1 Acidobacteriota bacterium
CTTTATCGTCTTTTTCATCCTGCTGCGAGCCGCTTTGCCGCGGCCCCGGTTTGACCAGTTGATGTCTTGGGGATGGAAAATCATGCTGCCGCTTGCGCTGGCAAACTTGCTGGTGACGGGCGCCATTGTGCTTGCCTTCAAATGAGACGGCAGGCCCTGGCTTGCTAGGTTGGAGTTTTTGAATGCTGAGTGTACTTAGATCGCTTTGGAATGTTTTCCTGCACATGTTCCAGCCACGTGTGACTGTCCAGTACCCTGAGCAGAAGCCTTACCTTCCCCCTCGTCATAAAGGGCGCATTATCCTCAGTCGCGACCCGGACGGAGGAGAGCGGTGCGTGGCCTGTTATCTTTGCGCGGTAGCATGCCCGGTGGACTGCATTTCCTTGCAGGCAACCGAGGACGAGAGCGGACGCCGTTATCCAAAGTTTTTCCGGATCAATTTTTCACGATGCATCTTCTGCGGTTATTGCGAGGAAGCGTGCCCAACCTATGCCATCCAGCTCACGCCGGATTTCGAGATGGGTGAATACAACCGGCAGAATATGGTTTATGAGAAAGAGCATTTGCTGATCAGCGGCGAAGGTAAGTATCACGGTTATAATTTCTGGCGGGTTGCGGGTGTCAAAATCGGCGGGAAAGACAAAGGAGAGTCCGAGAACGAAGCTCCTCCTGTGGATATCCGCAGCCTGATGCCCTGAGTTCAAAGTTATGGAAGTTGTTTTCTACATTGCGGCTATTGTTGCTATCATCTCGACGGTTTTGGCGATTACTCGCCTGAACGCCGTGCATGCGCTGCTCTATCTGATCGTTTCATTGTTATCAGTTGCAGTGGTCTTCTATGTCATCGGCGCCCCGTTCGTTGCGGCGCTGGAAGTCATTATTTATGCCGGCGCGATCATGGTGCTGTTTGTTTTCGTGGTCATGATGCTCAATCTTGGGAAAGCGGCCACGGAAATGGAGAAGAAATGGCAGCGGGGGGGCATGTGGGTTGGACCTTCCATTCTGGCAGCAATTCTGATTGCGGAAGTGGCTTATCTGGTGACGAGCCCGGCCACTGCGGCCTATGGCTCCACGGTGATTGAACCCAAGCAGGTCGGAATCGTCCTGTTCGGACCCTATCTGATTGGAGTGGAACTGGCGTCGATGCTTCTGCTTGGAGCCTTGGTGGGCGCTTACCACCTGGGCCGGCATATACCGGAGAAAACGGAGAATCGAAATGGCATCAGTACCCATGCATCAGGGACTGCTCCTGGCGGGGATCTTGTTCGCGCTGGGGCTGACAGGTCTTCTGGTCCGGCGTAACGTGATCTTCGTCCTGATGTCACTGGAGATCATGCTGAACGCGGCAGGCCTGGCCTTTGTCGTAGCCGGCTCCAGATGGGGCCAGGCGGACGGGCAGATTGTATTTCTTTTTATTCTTTCGATGGCAGCCGCTGAGGTTTCGGTCGGACTTGCTCTGATCCTTCAGCTCTATCGTCGATTTAAAACGCTGGATGCTGATGCTGTAAGTGAGATGAGAGGATAACGTGTTCCACCTGTTGTGGTTGATTCCCGCGTTTCCGATTGCGAGCTTCCTGGTGCTGGCGACCTTCGGAAAGCGCTTGCCCAGGAAGCTGGTTCCTGTCTTGGGTGTCGGCTCGATTGCGTCGTCTGCTGTGGTCGCGATCCTGATAGCCATCAGCTTCCTCACTTCTCCCCCGCCGGGCAATCACTTTACCCAGGTTCTTTGGACATGGATGGATGTGGGAGGATTCCGGCCTCAGATTGCCTTTTACCTGGATGCCCTTTCCCTTCTCATGGTTCTGGTGGTGACCTTCGTCGGCTCGCTGATTCACCTCTATTCGGCCGAGTTCATGCTGGAAGACGAAGGGTATAGCCGCTTTTTTGCATACATGAATCTGTTTGTCGCCTCGATGTGCACCCTACTGCTCGGGGCAAACCTCCTGCTTCTGTTCCTTGGATGGGAAGGCGTCGGACTGTGCAGTTATCTGCTGATTGGTTTCTGGTACAGAGACCCGGTGAACGGGCTTGCGGCGCGAAAGGCTTTTATTGTGACCCGCGTCGGCGACACCGCGATGATTCTTGGGCTCTTCCTGCTCTTTGACAAGTTGGGAACACTGCAGATTCAGGAACTCATGCACCGCGCTGCACTGCAATGGCCGGTGGGTTCAACGCTGCCTGTACTGGCTGCGGCGTTGCTCTTGGGCGGCGCAGTTGGAAAATCAGCCCAGCTTCCTCTGCAAACCTGGTTGCCGGACGCGATGGCCGGTCCCACTCCCACCAGCGCTTTGATCCACGCCGCCACCATGGTGACAGCGGGCGTATATCTGATTGCGCGAACCCACGTGCTGTTCTCTCTGGCCCCTTCCGTGCAACTCGCTGTTGCCATCGTGGGGGCAGCAACGCTGACCCTGGCGGGTTTCAGCGCGATTACGCAATCGGACATCAAGCGTGTCCTGGCTTATTCCACGATCAGCCAGATTGGGTATATGTTCCTTGCGCTCGGCGTGGGAGCATGGTCTGCGGCAATCTTTCATTTTATGACCCACGCGTTTTTCAAGGCTCTGCTGTTCCTTGGGGCCGGGGTCATTATTGAATCCCTTCATCACGAGCACAATATTTTCAAAATGGGGGGGCTCCGCAAGGAATTGCCCGTGGCGTTCTGGACATTCCTGGCCGCAGGTTGTTCGCTGGCGGGACTGCCTCTGATTACGGCGGGTTTTTACAGTAAAGGGCTGATCATCTGGGATACGTGGTCTTCGACCCGAGGCGGCGACATCCTGTGGCTTGCTGCTGTCTTCGGGGTGTTGCTGACCTCTCTCTACACTTTTCGTTTGATCTTCATCGTTTTCTTCGGCGAGGCAAAGACGAAGGTCCATAAACGTCCCGGGTGGGCCATGTTGCTGCCCTGCGTGACTCTCGCAATCCTGTCGGTGGTCGGGGGATTTGTTGACACGCCGGCGTTCCTGGGCAATCTCCGCTCCTTCACCGATTTCATGCATATGGCTCTGCCAGCCGTCCATGAAGGTGCGACGCGAGGGATGTCGGAGCTCGGGTCGGAAAGCCTTGTAACGCTGGCTTTCCTGATCGGCATTTATCTCGCCTACTTTTTCTTTATCCAGCACCGCGAGTACGCAGAGGCAATCACAGCACCTGCGATCTCGAAGGCACTCCATCGGTTCTGGTACTCCGATTGGGGGATGGACTGGCTCTACGAAAGAGTCTTCGTCCGTCCTGTGATCTGGATCGCGCAGTTCGACAAGCGGGATTTTGTGGATGATATTTACACAGGTATAGGGCTTGTGACCGAGCTCTTTTATTACGGCGTACGGAAAACGGAAACAGGCCGCATGCGATGGTACGCGGCAGGGATTGCGGCTGGTTCCATCATCTTTGTTGCGATAGTGTTGTTCCTATGATTCTAGTCTGGCTCATCGTCATTTTGCTTGTTGCTGGCATTCTCGCCGGGCTTACGGGCCGGGTCAATACACTCTGGCCGCGCATTATTTCTCTGGTCGCGGTCGGCGCTGACTTTGTTATTGCGCTGGTCTTGTGGGCTCAGAATTCCAGCCATGTCAAACTCTTTCCTGAAAGCGAGTGGTTCAAGCAGGTCAACTGGGCATGGGTTCCGCAGTACGGGATCCATTTCCACCTTGCCATGGATGGATTGAGCCTTCTTCTGATTCTGCTCACCTTCCTGCTGGGCATCATGTCGGTGCTCGTCTCCTGGAAGGAGATTCAGGAGGGCGTAGGCTTCTTCCACTTCAACTTGCTTTGGATTCTGGCCGGCATCTTGGGCGTCTTCCTTGCGGTAGATCTTTTCCTCTTCTACTTTGCGTGGGAATTGATGCTGGTACCCATGTACTTTCTGATCGCAATCTGGGGGCACGAACGCCGCATTTACGCGGCAGTTAAGTTTTTCATCTTCACGCAGCTCAGCGGTCTGCTGATGCTGATCTCCATCCTGACGCTTTACTTCATCCACCACAGTGAGACCGGCGTTTATACGTTCGAGTATAAAGACCTGCTCGGCACAACTCTGACGCCCCACATGGCGATGCTTCTTATGCTGGGGTTCTTTGTAGCCTTTGCCGTCAAGCTGCCGATGTTTCCCTTCCACACCTGGCTGCCGGATGCCCATACCGAGGCGCCCACGGCGGGCAGCGTCATCCTGGCGGGCCTGCTGCTCAAAACCGGTGCTTACGGGATGTTGCGCTTTGTGGTTCCGTTGTTCCCCGGTGCCGCGCATCAATTTGCCCCGATTGCCATGATCCTGGGGGTCATTGGAATCGTTTACGGTTCGATTCTTGCCTTTGCGCAGACCGATTTAAAGCGGCTGGTGGCATACACGAGTGTGAGCCACTTGGGATTTGCGCTGATTGGAATTTTTGCCTGGAATGCGATTGCGTTGCAGGGAGTGCTGATCGTCATGATCGCCCACGGAATCAGCACAGGCGCCCTCTTCATGCTGGTCGGTGGCTTGCAGGAGCGTACCCATACGCGTGAAATCGAGCGTCTGCGAGGTCTATGGGCGACGGTTCCCGTAATGAGCGGGACCGTAATGTTCTTTGCCCTCGCTTCCATAGGCTTGCCTGGCTTGGGAGATTTTATAGGCGAGTTCCTGACTTTGCTTGGGACTTACCGGATCAGCATCGGTGTGACGGTGGTTGCCGCTATCGGGATCCTGATTTCAACTCTTTATGCATTAAAAGTTATCCAGCGCGCATTCCACGGTCCCAACGTCCACGAGTGGTCGTTGCCTGATCTTGGAAAGCGCGAGCTGATCATGATGATTCCGATGATGCTGATCCTGCTCTGGATCGGCCTTTATCCGCAGCCTCTGTTCAGAACTTTCGAACCGGCGATGCGCAAGCTCCAGGAATATGCCGCTCCCAAACCAGTTGTTACGATGATTCCACGTGTTCATCAATTGTCTTATTATAGGAACCGGCTTCCAGGAACCAATCGGAGATAAACTTTGAACGGTACTGATCTTATCGCGATACTTCCCCTCCTGATCCTGACCGTGACTGCGGTTGTGGTGATGGTGGCGGTGTGTATTCGACGCAGCCACGTGCTGGCTGTGTGGCTGACGCTGGCCGGCTTGGCCGCAGCCTTCGCCTCTCTCTGGTCTGCAGCTTCGCTCACGCCGATCCAGGTTACTCCCCTGCTGGTGATCGATGGCTATGCGCTTTTCTATATGGGCCTTATCATCGCGGCCACTTTTGTGACCGTGATCCTTGCCTACGGCTACCTGGAAAAACAGACAGGATATCGCGAGGAGCTTTATGTCCTTATCCTCGTGGCTGCCCTTGGTTCTTCGGTGCTTGTGGCCAGCAATCATTTTGTTTCATTTTTCCTGGGCCTGGAAATCCTGAGCGTTGCGCTCTACGCGATGAGCGCGTACCTGTGTCATCGCAAGCTTCCTCTTGAGGCTGGAATTAAATACCTGGTGCTAGCCGCTGCCTCAGCCGCCTTCCTTCTGTTCGGGATGGCTCTGGTTTACGCTCAACTCGGAACGATGCAGTTCGGCCAGATCGCGTCCATGCTGGTTGGCGGGGTCTCGTACGATAAAACGCTACTTCTCCCAGGCTTCGCGCTGATTATCACGGGAATTGGATTCAAACTTGCCGTTGTGCCCTTCCACATGTGGACTCCGGACGTTTACGAGGGAGCCCCCGCGCCGGTGACCGCCTTCGTGGCAACCGTATCCAAAGGCGCCATGGTTGCTTTGTTGCTGAGATACTTTTACGAGACGGGCGCCTATCATATCCACCAGGTTTTCGTCGTTTTTAGCATCATTGCGATCGCGTCCATGATTGTTGGAAATCTTCTCGCCCTGCTGCAGAACAACGTCAAGCGGATCCTCGCTTATTCCTCCATTGCTCACCTGGGGTACATACTCGTGGCCTTTCTGGCGGGCGGAAACCTCGCTGCTGAAGCCGTCACTTTTTATCTGGTCGCCTATTTTGTTACGACCCTGGGTGCATTTGGTGTGGTGACGGTTCTTTCCAACGGTGAGAGGGACGCCGATTCTCTGGATGACTATCAGAGTCTGTTCTGGCGCCGTCCCGTTCTCTCCGGAATCTTTACCCTGATGCTGCTTTCGCTGGCGGGAATCCCGCTGACAGCGGGCTTTGTCGGAAAGTTCTTCCTGGTTGCGGCTGGAGCTTCCTCAGCCCTGTGGACCCTGATCTTCATCCTGGTCATATCAAGTGTTATCGGTCTCTTTTACTATCTCCGCATCCTCGTGGCCATGTACAAGTATCCGGCTGAAGCAGGTGAGGTTGTTCCAGCCGCCCTCCCATCTCTCTCTCGCACCGGAAGCTATGTTCTTGCGGCGCTGACAGTCCTGCTGGTGTGGATCGGTGTCTATCCATCCCCATTCCTGGAAGTTATTCAACGAGCGGTTTCAACCCTCCGGCTTTTCTGATTTCGCAATTGGGCTTGTAATTTTTACCCACTGTCCGCGAAAGGAACAAGGGTCGGCCGAAGCGCAAGATCTAAAGCGAGGAACACCACAATAACATCCCATTTATCAACGACTTACAATTTCCTAAAATTGTTCCTGTGGAAATCCCATTCGTCCCATTCGGGCCCCTGCCGCACAATACGTAGCCTACTATTGAAGCCTATCTTCCGGGCGCAGGAAAGAGCGGTTTCCTCCCGATCCCCGGCCAGCGAAGGGCGGCAGCCCACGGCGATGGGTGATTATGCCATTGACGATTGAGTGATTTCCGATTGGCTAATTGCCGGGGGAGCGGTTTGCGGCGTTCACTTGAGCGGGTCGCCCATCGGCAATTTTGGGCCTTGCATCCGAACCAGCCTGGATGTATATAGGTGGGGCTTGATACCGCGGTGGCACTGGCCGCCCAGATTGCAAAGGGCGCCACCCGCGCAGCACATCAACCAGAATGGCGGCGCCGTGGCCAGCTACAACGCGGATGGTGGCATGACGAACGACGGGACGAATGCTTACCAATATGATGCCGAGGGGCGGATGGTGTACGCGAGCCAGGGGACGTCGTGGGAAAGTTCCCTCTATAATGCCCTCGGGCAGCGGGTGGCTGAGACGATGCCGGATGGCACTGACAATCGGACACTGATCTATCCGCGGGATATTTTCGGCCACCGGACGGAGATTTTCGACGACCGGCCGAGCCAGGACTGGGCGGGTGCCGATCAGTGGTGGGCGCGGGTGGCGGGCCAGCGAATCCTCATGGGAGGCAGCACGTCATGGATGCGGCACGCGAACGCCATGGGCTCGACCACCATGGACACCGACCAGGCGGGCAACGTGGAAGGCGACGTGACCTACTATCCCTGGGGTGAGGTGTGGGAAGGCGGCGGCAGCAACGGGGACGCTTTCGGGGACCTGGAGTTCCAGATCAACTATCCGTTGCCGCCCTCGGCAACCCGCGACTACAACCCGCCACTGGGCCGCTGGACGACGCCCGACCCGCTGGGAGGCGACATCACGAATCCCCAGTCCCTTAACCGCTACGCCTACGTCGACAATAACCCGACGACCTATACCGACCCGTCGGGGCTTATCCGGCATGACCCTTGGGGCTGCTTCACCGACGAGACGGGCATGGGATACTACTGCCCGAATGCGGACGACGAGCAGCCTAGCGACTTCGCCTTTGGCTTCGTCAACCCGGTCCTTCCCCCATTCCTGCCGGGCGGCAATGGGCAGGGCCGCTTCCTGATCCACATGACCGTGACGTCGAAAGCACCAGCGGCGGGACAGCCGCAAAGCTTGGGGAACGTTTTTACCTGCGCGTCGGATTTCGCGGAAAAGTACAGCATCGCAGGCGGGCTTCACGCATTAGGAATTGGAACGAGCGGAGTGGGCGGATTCGTCACCAATGCTTTGGGCGGAAATATGTTCAGTGGGGCGACAGACCTCTATGAGAGCATTAGGAACGGCTCTGCTGGGGGACATAACGTGTTTTATAACATGGGTCAGGGCGTCCTGGCGGGGCCGTTGCAAGGAGTGCCAGGAGTGCGAGGCCCCTGGGGCGCTTCCGTTTCGGACCTGGTTACGGGAGCGATCGCGGGTGCCTACTACAATGGCGTGACTGGAGCGGGTGAAACACTAACAACCTTGACCGGTGAGGTTGGTCTGTCTTCGGCGACCATGACCGCTGCGGAATTTGCGACCGGCGTTGGGATCGCGAAATTTGTTTATGATAGCCTGACTTACGTTGGCGGAGGGGTCGGTTGCGCCCTCGGAGTCATTCACTAGGGAGTTCACAACATGGACGCGGGACCCATTTCGTTACCCGGACAAATTGCCGTGCTACTTCTGGGGCCGCCTATAATGGCCACGATGTGCTACCTGCTGTCGAGGGCATGGGCAGGGGTCCTTGGAACTACTAGGTCACCAAGGGTGCAGGGCTGGACGAGGGCCGGCTTCTGGATCGTGATGGGAGGGGGTTATGCTATCGGTGCGGCCCTCTTCGTATACGCGTATTTCATAAGGTGAGCGGGTAGCGCAGAGTTGTTCTGTAACTCTGCGGTTTTGTATATTGTAAATGATGTTATATTTAATAATATGTATGCTGATGCCTCC
>JAKASH010000095.1 GCA_021828225.1 Acidobacteriota bacterium
CTGCTTTGCTACCACTTCCCAGTCTGGTTGGCTCGCGGGGCCGAAGTATTTGAAATAGACAACTTCGTCCTGCTGGCCCAGGCGATATTCTACGGCGCCGCTTCGAAGAACCCACGTTCGCACAGATGAGTCGTACTGGATTACAGCTTTCTGAGGAAAATCCCGCGAGGCCGGGGTTGCTTCCCCCGCTCCCTGCAGGTTTTTCAAAAATCCAACGCCTGCGGCGCCACTGACCGCAACCCCTTCCAGGAACTTCCTGCGAGAAACTTCCATGCTCATTATCTGCTCCTTCGCCAAGAGTGTTACGCGGAAGCAATCGTGAACCGACGAATGGGAATTAGCCGGGAAAATGAACTGCGTCTTTCCGGCTCACGGACTTCCTGAAAGGTGCATTCGCTTCCACGAGCTGGGACACACGTCACTATGAAGAAGTGGCAGGGGCCATGGGCCCCCGCAAGGAACAATCGTCAACTCAGAGTCAGGGTCAGTGAATTTCAATCAGTACCACTCCGTGTTTCGGTACCATAGTCTTGAAGCTGTCTTTGAATACGCCCAGGTCCTTCTTCTCCCAGAGGTCTCGCACGTGAACGGGGTGAGAGAATCCGATCTCGCTGAAATTGACGGAGGCCGGAAGCGGCGATTCGCCGGAATTAATCAGGCCCACGGCCATGCGCCCTCCGCTGAGAGGCTTCACCCACACCTGCACAGGACCCACCTGGCTTACCCGGTGACCCTGAACTCCATCCGGATCCTGGTCGACCGCGATCACTTCACGGTTGGTCAAGATGGCCAACTGGGCCGGGGTCAGCCTGGTAAGGTCGGCGCTTGAAAACAGAGGCGCAGCAAGAAGGCACCACAAACTCATCTGGGTTTTATCCTCATTGAGGTTAAGGCCGCGATTCCCGATCTGGAGAAAATCGGGATCGTTCCAATGGCCCGGCCCAGCGTAATGTTGCAGCCCTTCCTGACCAAAGCCTACAAACATCATCCTTTCGTATTCCTGGAAGTCGATCCGGTTACTGACGTCTCCTGTCGTGCGCCAGAGGTTGGCGCCAATCTTCGGGCCCCATATCCAGGGCGCTTCCATGCCGTATTCGCACAGGCTGTAAATCATTGGGCGGCCCGCACGCACGATAGCTTCGTGCATCTTTTCATACGCTGCCTCGATCTGGCTGGGCTTGTAGACCTCTCGCGCGCTGCACCAATCGTATTTGAGGAAGTCCACTCCCCATTTGGCATAGGTTTCCGCATCCTTTTCCTCATACCCATAACTTCCCGGGTAGCCGCCGCACGTTTTCGGGCCTGGCGAAGAGTAAATTCCGAACTTAAAACCCCGGCTGTGGATATAATCCCCCAGCGCTTTCATGTCGGGAAAGCGATTGTTGGAATGGATATAACCTTCCGCATCGCGCTTGCCCTGCCAGCAATCATCAAGATTGACATACTCATATCCGGCAGCTTTCATGCCGTTGGAAGTCATCGCATTGACCGCGGCTTTGACATCGGCTTCCGTGACGTGACACCCAAAGGCGTACCACGTGTTCCAACCCATGGGTGGAGTTGCGGCCAGTTCTGCCCCCTGCGCCCTGGCGCTCCCCGCTAGCAGGATGATCGCCAGACCGAGGCTTGCCAGCATGGCCCCCGCCTTGGTCGCGATCCGATTCGATTCATGTACAACCGACATTAAACTGCTCTGGTTAGTTCTGCTCACTTGAATCTCCTTTCCGCAAAGTTTTACCACCCATAACTGCAGCCTGAACTTCGAACCTGCAGAATTGCATCGAGTCCGTTCCGAACCGCGCCACGATCTCCCTGTTTCGGTCTCGCGTCTTGGAACGCCGCCACGCGTCTGCTGCAGCAAAATCACCGAGCGCGATCCCCGAGCTTCACGAATGACGAGCCCATTTTTCAGCCTTCACGATCCCTTGTCCCTCCTGGATGACCAGCAATTGATTGGGCGTAACTCCGGAGAACTTTTCGCTACCGCCGTTGGTCCAACGGATTTCCAGGTCCACCGTTTGGGATTCCCCCAGCCCGAAATGCAAACGGCGATCGTTCACAGAATAGAAACTCGACTGCGCTGTAACCGTTTGAACCTGCAACTTTCCGTCGTAGTGCGCCGTAACTCGCGATCCGATGGCACTGCGGTTCGATTTTGTTCCGAGGAGTAATACCTTCAGCCAATTGCGATCCCTTTTCAAATCATTCCGCAGCAAAGAAGGAGGTTCATTCATGTTAATGACGACGATATCGATGTCCCCGTCATTGTCGAAATCACCGAAAGCGCAGCCACGGCTGCAGTGCTTAGCGGTGATTCCGGGTCCGCCTTCTCCAATCAACTCCTCAAACTTTCCGTCTCCCAGGTTTCGATAGACCAGGCGCGGAGTTGCCAACGGATATTGCGGGAGCTTCCGTGCGACTTCCGGATATAGGGAACCGGTACAGATAAACACGTCCGGATAGCCATCATTGTCTAGATCAAATATGCCCACTCCAAAATTCGTATATCGAGTCTCAACGCCAAACCCGTCCGCGTACGTTGCATCGGAAAAATAACCGCCGCCATCGTCTTGGTAAAAGCTAACGGTGTCGTCGGCAAAATTCGTTTTGATCAAATCCAGCCTTCCGTTGAGAGCAGTATCCCCGATACCAACCCCCATACCAGCCTGCTCCATACCGTCCTCTGTAAGGGCAACGCCACGTTCGATACCTTCTTCCTTGAAAGTTCCATCGTGTTGATTGCGGAAAAAGAGGCTCGGCGTCGAGTCGCATGCAACGTAGATGTCGGTCCACCCATCGTCATCAAGGTCCGCGGCAACCGCCGTCATCGCATATCTTCCCCCAATCGAGGAAATGCCGGCCGCGTCGCTCACGTCGGTAAAGGTTCCGTCCGCGTTATTGCGAAACAGATAGTTGTGGGGCGTCTTCAGCCCACGGGGGCCGCAACATACGGGAATTCCCTTCCAGCGGCAATACGCAGACAGCCCGGGTCTGGGCGCTGTCTGAAGGTCAAAATCAATGTAGTTGCCGACAAAGAGATCCAGATGGCCATCGCGGTTGTAGTCCAGAAACGTGCACCCGGATCCCCAGTGCCTTCTATCTTGTAGCAGCCCTGCTTCCTTCGTTACATCGGTGAATGTCCCGTTGCCATTATTGCGGTACAGCACGTTTTCACCATAGTAGGTCACAAATAAATCTTCGAAACCATCGTTGTTGTAGTCTCCAACGGTGACCGCACTGGCCCAACCGGTTCTCTTCAAACCTGCTTTGACCGTGACGTCCGTAAACGTCCCGTCGCGGTTGTTCTTATAAAGGCGATTGGTGGCATCAGAAGGAACGGAATGGAGACGCGTGCCGCAAAGGATAAAGATGTCAAGCCATCCATCGTTATCATAATCAAGGAATGCAACGCCACAACCTATCGTTTCCAGAAGGTAGTCTTTTCGGCCTACCGGGCCGTAAATTGTCGGCGCCGTAAGACCCGCCTGCTTGGCAACGTCTGTAAATCGAGCAAGAAACGGTATTCCCGAAGGCTTTCCGCGAGGGGCCGGCATGACCCCTCTGGAGGCCATCCCCTGTCCTCGCATGACCAGCGGCGTTGCAAGCAGAAGCAGCACCTCGCGTCTGGTCAGTTCAAGCGCACGATGAAAATTATTCGTTGGCTTAGCGTCTTGGCAGTCTCTCAAACCTGTATTTTCGCTCCGGATCTTCCTTCCTGCTGGTGCACCATTGGACCTTTTTCAAGATTCACTGAGGTCCCCGAGCAGGCTTCTCGCAAGAATTCCCCTCAACGCCGCAAGGCTTTTCGTGCGACGCATCTGTCCCGGCTGCCGAGTGATGCCTTCGTTTTGAAAAGCCACTGCCAAACTTAAGCCGTTGGCTCTCTACGAGTTGCCGCTGCAATTCGTTTGAAACTTTGGAATAAAACTCTTGTGCCTTCTTCTTGTCACCGTGCGCGGCATAAAGGCGCGCAAGCCGATAGTATGCGGGGTTGAAGGAACTATCCTTCTTAATCGCGGTTTTGAAAGAGTCTCTGGCTTTTTCAAAATTGCCAAGTTGTGCTTCACACCGCCCGAGGTAATACCACGGTAAGGGATCATTCGCAAAACGCTGTATGGATTTTTCGAAGGCGTCCCGGCTTGCCTCATACTTCCCAAGTTTGAAAAGAGTGAGACCGTAGTCGTAATAGTAGACATTCAAGGCTTTATTGGATCTGCTCTGCCCGAATTCAATTGCCGCCTCATAATAGGGCAACGCAGCCTGGTACTGAACCAGCCCGGAGTAGCAATTTGCAACAAAGAAATTTGCAGGAGCTCGCATTTCCTTGTTATCCAACAGTTGTTTGAATAGGGGTAGCGCCGCGCTCCCGTCCCCAAGCCGATAAAGGCTGAAGGCCCGCGTAAACGTCCACAATTCCGCTTTTGGGCCAGCCGGAGGCGTTTTCCCCAGTGCCCGGAGGGCGCCCGCGTCATCATTGCTTTTCTGATAAGCCTGGGCCAGCGCCATGCGAGCATCCCAGCTGCCGGGCATCAGATGCAGAGATTTTTGCAGGAGCGGGATGGCTTGTTCAGGCCTTCCCATCAGTAAATAAACGTCCCCCAATTCGAACAAGTATTTAGGATTGTTAGGGTCGGCACGGACCAGCGGTTTCAAAAGCGTTTCCGCCTGTTCCAGGCGATCTTGCGGACTTCCCTGAAGGAGTTTCTTCGGAGCGGACGGAGAACCGGCCTGGCCGAAGCAGGCGGCAGCGAGAGCCAGCAGTAACGCAATATGCCCGGCAGCGCGGCACGCGCCGAGGAGCCGTGATCTATGTCTTTCAAGGAGAAACATACTCAAGCCTAATCTTACAAGACCGCTGCTGAATGCGGAATGCGGCGTCCCTCTATGCAGAGCATGCGGGAAAGACGGAGCAGCAACCAGGGCAAGTCGTTCGGGCTGCTGCTTCGCTTCTTGTAGCCAAAATTTTAAAACTCGAGGTTTAGGCTGAACTCTATTTCTCGCGGGGTAGTCGCAGACAATATCTCCCCAAAGGCAGGAGATGTAAGATTGTTCACCGGCGAACCCAGATTTGCATGGTTGAGGATGTTGTAGAAGGATCCTCGAAATTCGAGTTTGTACCCCTCGTGAGGAACAAAAGTCCGCAACACAGCAGCATCCCAGTTCCAATAGCCCGGACTGCGAAGAGCATTCATGCCCACCGTGCCAAATGTGCCGGGAGGGTTAGGGACGAATGCCTTTGGGTTAAACCATTCCTGGATTTGCTGACCCTTGCTTCGGCCCCCGGGAAGCTGCCACGGTCCTACCTGATTTGGAGTATCGCTGCCAATACCCGTAAACGAATTGTCGACGCCGGAGTAGACCGTGAGAGGCGGCCCGCTGTGTACCGTGAAGATGCTCGTCAGCCCCCATCCCCCTGCCAGAGCACCCACCATACGGTTTGAGAACTTTCGATTCTCGGCGGGCTGCCAAAGGAAATCCGTTACCCAGTTGTTCCGAATGTCATAGGACAGTGGACCATAATTGAGTCCAAAGTTGAAAGGGTCTCTGGGTCCGTTACTGCCTTCACCTTCAGAACCGACAATGCCCAGCGTTTTCGAATAGGTGTAGTAGCTGTTGACACTTAGCCCGTGGGAATAGCGCTGCCGGAAGCTGACCTGCAAAGCATTGTAATTAGAACTCAGCACATCCGCGATGGCATTGATCGCGCCAATCTGCGGGTCAAGACGTCTGGACTGGGTATTGCCTACGGTGGACGCCCCTGGTACGTAAACCGCGGGGTTTCTGTTGTATGAAGTCGTCAAATGCGAAGAGGAGGATCCCACATAATCCACTTCCAGGACTGCATCTCTCCACAGCGATTGCTGCAGGGACAAGCTCCATTGGTTGTCAGCCTCTGTCTTGAAGGGCAAAGCCAAAGAGCTTTCACCGGCATACGGAACGAATGGAAGCTGTTGAAGC
The DNA here is from genome assembly GCA_021828225.1 of Acidobacteriota bacterium. The sequence goes on from JAKASH010000095.1 coordinate 5,959, forward strand.
CCACTCAAGTCGCTAGCAGTCGGTCTTGGAAATGGGTTGACACCATTGTAGGGCGGTCCGGCCCAGATGTTACTCGCTGTCCCCCCAAAAACGCTAAGGTCAACCGTGAACGGCTGAATCAGCGTAAAACGGTTAAAAGTGATTCCGCGTGTGAGGGGGATGTAATAAATCCCACCCCCTGCGCGAACCGAAGTCTTTCCGTTTCCGAACACATCCCAAGCCACACCGATACGCGGTGCAATGTTGGTATAACGAGTGCCTACAATGTTTTGCGGAAGGCCGTTGTCACCGGGATACAGCAAACCATTTGGAGCCAGCGGAAACAACTTCGATTGATTGCCTGGCAGAAATGTGGACAGTTGCTTATCTTCTGACCAGTAACCGGTAACAGGGTCCCAGCGCACTCCTACATTCACAGTAACCCTGCGGCTGACTTTGATGTTGTCTTGCGCATAAATGGACGGGAGCGTCTGATGGAGCCTTGAGGTCAAACCTTCTATCTGCTCGAATTGGCTAAAGTCCCCAAGCAAGAAGTCTGCCGCCCCGTTTCCTGTGAACTGTCCGCTGAAGCTGAGCGATCCTCCGGTAAAGAAGTTCTGGAGTTCATTGACCCGATTATGGTAAAGCTCCATGCCGATATTGATCGAATGAATATTGTGGATCCAGGATACGTTGTCATGGAAGTACCACGTAGGCATGATGTCGCGTGTCGGGGCACCAATATACGGACCAAAATACCCGCCCAGGCTTATGGCGGAATCAGGAGTAAGACCGAACGAACTGAAGGCATTTCCTGTATTGACCGGATAACCCAGGTCTGCAAGGGAGAAATTCAGCAGATTGACCTCGCCGAAGGTACTGCGGACATAGGTCAGATTGGCGTCGTTGAGGAGGCTTGGGGAAAAGGTATGTGTATAGTCCACGGTCGCGCTTTGATAACGTGTCGGCAAGGACGCTTTCCAGCTCGGGTCAAGGCCGCTCCCATAAATTCCGACTTGGGGCAAATTATCAAAGAGATAGCGTACCGTCAGATTGTCTTTTTGACTGAGCGAGTAATCAACCTTGCCGATCACCTGGTTCTCACTTAGCTGATTGGCTGCCGTAAAGGTGTAAGCGTTTTGGCCAAGGTTCGCAGCCGGCAGAAACTGATTTATAAAGTTCGTGGCCTGCTGTTCAATTCTGTTGGGAGGAATGATGTTTCCCGGGAAAGGTTGACCGGTGGTCGGATCAATGATTGGTGTGCTGAGAGCAGAGAAGTCGCCGGTTCGCTCCGCCGCAGTCATTGTCGTATATGTTTGAGATCCAGGTGCTCCCCTCACTTGCGTGCCCTGATAGCTCACAAAAAAGAAGGCTTTGTTCCGCCGGATTGGCCCCCCAAAGGTTCCTCCAAATTGATTTCGTATATAAGATGGGCGGTTGGCGGAAAAGAAGGGCCGCGAGTCCAGCACAGTGTTACGCAGGAACTCGAAAGCACTGCCGTGAAACTTGTTTGTCCCAGAACGCGTGACAGCCGAAACAATTGTCGAGCCTCGCCCGTACTCTGCGCTGTAGTCGCGGTTCAGCACAGTAAATTCGAGCAACGCGTTGGGATCTGGAAAGTTAATGGGCTGGGCGTAAAAGGGGTTTATATTCGTGCCCCCGTCGAGAAAATAATTGATGTCAATGTCTCTGCCTCCAGAGGATGCAAATGACGGCTGAACAACTCCAAACTGTCCGGTGCTGCCCGTTGAAATAACCCCTGGTGTGAGCGAGACCAACTGCAGCGCATTGCGCCCATTCAGTGGAAGCTGCTGAATTTGCCGGCTCCCTACGACCGAGGAAAGCGTGCTACTTGAAGTTGTTACAAGAGGAGGCGCTGAGGTCACTTGAACGGTCTGAGTTACTTTGCCGACTTCCATTACGGGTGTAAAGGTTGCGTGTTGAGCCACACTCAGCGCGATATCCTGCCGTTGCCACGTCTTGAAACCGGCCAGCGAGACTTTCAATGTATAGTTCCCCGGACCTAAACTTGTGAACGTAAAGTAGCCCAGCGGTGAGCTGGTTACAGTACGCGTCCTTCCCGTCTGGACCTCGGTCAGGGTGACCGTCGCGCCCGGAACAGCCGCATGAGTGCTATCCACGACCGTGCCATCAATCGTGGCCGTCCCTTGGGCGTGCAACCCCGCCACGCCCAAAAACAGGGCGATAATCATCAAAACCACGGAGCGCTTCATACCAATTCCTCCCTTTACTTGCTTGAGCTATAGAGCCTTGCCGCACATTTTGTGGACAGCCTTGTCCTTGACCCAGCCACGACGCGCCACTGGCAATCAGGTTTCCAAAAAAGACAATGCAACTCAGCATCGGTAGACGAAATTCCGCTCTTTGTCAGTTACACTTGAGCGTAGGATCTGGACCTGGCTGAGTTACTTGAGATTCCCCGCTTCGTCGGTTGATCGCGTTAACGTCAACGGTGAAGATTATCATGGTTGTTTTTAATGTCAAGCATTAATTTTCCAGAACTGTAATCCCTCAGTTTCGGTCTCGTTCCGGGTATGGATGGGGTGAGTTTTGGGAAAGGGGGATGATTTTCTGCTGAACAAATCGAAGTCTCTTCGTTACTGTAGCGTGGGGAGCAG
>JAKASH010000096.1 GCA_021828225.1 Acidobacteriota bacterium
CAGCCCCACAATTCCGACCGGAAGGTCGGCGCTACGGCTGCCGGGCATTAGCTTGTCTTGCTCCTGCCAGCGAGTTGCGGTACCATAAGCTTGTTCTCCGAGCCTTTGGGAGCTACAGAGCATCCAACAATCCATGCCCCGAGGGCCGACAGGGTACGCGGAGAAATCCGGGTGCCTCCCGTATTTGGAAAGGGGAACGGGCCTACGCCGAATACGGGTAGGCGTTTCTGTTTTTGGGGTGCAATGCATCGGAACGATAATGTATCCGAGCAAGCCGAAAGAGCCTTCGGCAATTGATCCTGGCGGAAACCCATGCTCAAGGACAGCCACGGCCGCACCATTCACGACTTGAGAATTTCAGTGACGGACCGCTGTAACTTCCGGTGCGTCTACTGCAAGTCCGCCGACCCGAAGAACTATTTTCCTCACCGTGACCTGCTGAGCTGGGATGAGTTTCTACGGCTGGCGCGCATCATGTCCGGACTCGGAATCCGGAAGGTTCGCGTGACGGGCGGCGAGCCCCTGCTGAGGCCCGGCATCATTGATTTCCTGTCAGGTCTGAAACAGATCGAGGGCATCCACGACCTGGCCCTGACCACCAACGGATACCTGCTGGCGGAGATGGCCGCGGACCTGGCGCGGGCGGGCGTGCGGCGCGTCAACGTGAGCATGGATTCCGCGCATCCGGACAAGTTTGCCGCCATCACGCGCACTCCCGGTTCGTTTGAACGGGTGATGGAGGGCGTGGATGCCGCTGTGGATGCAGGTCTGGACCCCGTGAAAGTGAACGTGGTGCTGGTCCGGGGATTCAACGAAGGCGAGATCGTGGGCTTTGCGGAGCTTGCGCGGAACAAGAACATCATCGTCCGGTTTATCGAATTCATGCCGCTCGATGCGGACCACGCGTGGGACCGGTCGCTGGTGGTCACGGCGCGCGAGATTTTTGACTCGATTAATCCTGTTTTCCCGCTGGCCGAGCTTCCTCGCCATCACGCAAGCGAGACGGCCCTGCGCTACCGGTTTAAGGACGGCAAAGGAGAAATCGGCGTGGTTGCCCCCGTTTCGATTCCATTTTGCGGGCAGTGCAGCCGCGTTCGTCTGACGGCCGATGGCAAGATTCGTACCTGCCTCTTCTCACTGGAGGAGTACGATGTGGCGGGCTTGCTCCGTAGCGAGGCAGAAGACTCGGCGATCGAGGAATACATCCAATCCGTTGTCTACCACAAGGAGCCGGGACATCGGATCAATGAACCGGATTTCGTTCAGCCCTCGCGGACCATGGTATACATTGGGGGATGAGCAAGGCTGGTGTCCCGGGGACGGCGTCCTGTGCATTGCGCGCCAGGCCGTCTGGGGGGTTGGAAATGAGCAACGCGCGCGAGTTCGCTTGGCATCCTATGCGTGCGCTCGCGCAGGGTGCATGCAGTGTTAAAATAAGACATTGACAGGGTCTAACATGGCGACAAGCATTTTAAGTCTTTTACCTGAAAATTACGTCGAATTGTCTGAGCAGGAACTGGATGATCGCATTGCCCAGGCCAAGGCTCAACTGGGTTCACGGGTTGTCATCCTCGGACACCATTACCAGCGGGACGAAGTCGTTAAGTTTGCAGACTACCGCGGCGATTCCCTGAAGCTTTCCCGACTGGCGGCCAGCCGCAAGGAAGCGGAATACATTGTGTTTTGCGGCGTGCATTTTATGGCCGAGAGTGCCGACATCCTGCGCGATGAGCACCAGGTGGTGATCCTGCCGGACTTGAACGCCGGCTGCTCGATGGCGGATATGGCCAGCATCGATCAGGTCGAGGTCTGCTGGGAAGAAATTTCCAGCAGGATGAAGGGTAAAATCGTGCCCGTCACCTACATCAATTCCACGGCGGCGATTAAAGCTTTTGTCGGCCGGCAGGGTGGTTCGGTCTGCACGTCCTCTAACGCGAGAAAGGTGATGGAGTGGGCCCTCAAGCGCGGCGAGAAGGGGCTATTCATTCCGGACGAACACCTGGGAAGAAACACCGCCTACCGCATGGGAATTCCTCTGAATGAAATGGCGGTCTGGGACCCGCATGAGGAATTGGGCGGACTGACGGAAGATGAGATCCAGCACGCGCGCGTGATTCTGTGGAAAGGGAACTGTTCCGTCCACCAGCGATTCCTGCCACAACACGTGGAGCGGACGCGGAAAGATTATCCGGGCATTCAAGTTATTGTCCACCCGGAGTGCCGCTGGGACGTTTGTGAACTGGCGGACGCGGTCGGGTCAACGGAGTTCATCATCAAAAAGATCGCGGAAGGCGGGCCGGGGAGCAAGTTTGCCGTGGGGACGGAAATTCATCTGGTCAAGCGGCTGGCCCAGGAGAATCCCGACCGGCTTGTGATCTCGCTGGATGATTGCGGCTGCCTGTGCAGCACGATGTACCGCATTTCGCCGCAACACCTGTGCTGGGTGCTGGAGAGCCTGGTGGCCGGGCAGGTGGTGAACCGGGTGCAGGTTGACGAGGAAACCCGGCATTGGGCGCATCTGGCGCTGGACCGCATGCTGGAGATTGTGTGAGGCCCGATCGGGTTGAGTCGCCCTTGAACTTCCGGCGGGGTGCCAGCAATCATGAGGGAGCGAGGAGAAAATAAAGAATCCATCGCCGATTTCTTAGGTGCGCGCTTGGATATGATCACCATGGCAAGCAAGTATTTCAGCCGTCACGAGGCAGAACAACTTCTGCCCCTGATTAAAGAATTTCTCAAGGTGGCGCAGGAGCACAAGCAGACCGTGGATGCCGCGCAGGTTGAATTGACCAAGGCGGCGTCGCGAATCATGGTGCTGGGCGGATCCTGTCCGCCTTACTCGGACCTTGTTAAGAAGAAAACGGAACGCGATCAGGCTTCAGCGGAAATTGATGAAGCGATCAGTAAAATTCAGGAAACGGGCTGCCTGGTCAAGGACATTGACGAAGGCCTGGTCGATTTTCCCAGCATGATTGAGGGCCAGGAAGCTTACCTCTGCTGGAAACTCGGCGAGCGCCGGATTGAATACTGGCACGGGCTGGAGGAAGGGTTTGCGGGGCGCAAGCGTATTGGCGGCGGCTCTTCTGAAGCTCCTCCTTCGGGTTCGTCGCGCGTTCAGTAGAATACGATTTGTAGCGGGCGTTTTGATCCAATAGAGAAGGGAAAATATTATGTCGCTATCACTGCGCAGTGAGTGGGTCAAGAAACGAACCGGACCCATCGTAACCCAGATGCACTATGCCCGGCAGGGTGTGGTGACGGAAGAGATGGAGTACGTGGCGAAACGCGAAAACCTCTCGCCGGAATTGATCCGCTCTGAGGTTGCATGCGGGCGCATGATTATCCCAGCCAACATCCGCCACGTCGAACTCGAGCCCATGTGCATCGGCATCGCCGCAAAGTGCAAGATCAACGCGAATATCGGCAACTCCGCGACCACTTCAAATCTGGAAGAGGAACTGGAAAAACTCCACGCCGCCGTGCACTTCGGCGCGGATACGGCAATGGACCTTTCCACCGGCGGTGATATTCACGCCATTCGCGAATCCAACCTTCGCCACAGCCCCGTACCCATCGGCACCGTGCCCATCTACGAAGCTCTTTCGCGGGTGAAGCAGGTCCGCGACCTGACGCCTTCCGTCATGCTGGAAGTGATCGAGGAGCAGGCTGATCAGGGCGTCGACTATATGACCATCCATGCCGGCGTGCTGCGGGAATTCATTCCTCTCACGCGCCACCGCATCACTGGAATCGTCAGCCGGGGCGGGGCCATCATGGCTCAGTGGAGCGCGGAGAATAACCAGGAGAATTTCCTCTACACGCACTTTGAAGATATCTGCAGGATCTTCCAGAAGTACGACGTTTCCTTTTCACTCGGCGACGGGTTGCGGCCTGGCTGCCTGGCGGATGCCAGTGACGAAGCGCAGTTCGCGGAACTCAAAGTTCTGGGCGAGTTGACGAAAAAGGCCTGGGAATTTGACGTCCAGGTGATGATCGAAGGGCCGGGGCACATTCCCATGGACCAGATCAAGCTCCAGGTGGACAAGGAAATCGAGCTTTGCCACGAAGCTCCGTTTTACACGCTGGGGCCGCTGGTCACCGACATCGCGCCCGGCTACGATCACATCACCTCTGCGATCGGAGCCGCGATGATCGGCTGGCACGGCGCTTCCATGCTCTGCTATGTGACGCCCAAGGAGCACCTGGGCCTGCCCAACAAGAACGATGTGCGCCAGGGGATCATTGCCTACAAGATTGCGGCCCACGCCGCCGACGTCGCCCGGCAACGGCCCGGCGCCCGCGACCGCGATGACGCTCTCTCCTACGCGCGTTTCCTCTTTGACTGGAACAAGCAGTTCGACCTTTCGCTTGATCCCGAAATGGCGCGCTCCATGCACGACGAAACGCTGGGCGACGAATATTACAAAGACGCCGCGTTCTGCTCGATGTGCGGCCCCAAATTCTGCTCCATGAACACTACGCAGGTGATGGAGAAGCACTTGGGGATGAACCAGAAAGATCGCGAGCAGAAATTTGTGGAGCTGCTGACCAAAGTTGGGAAGTAATCACGAGAGCCCATTTCTCGAAGTCTGTGTCTGAATTATTGCGTCCGGGCATGGTTTCAGCCATGCCGCAAGCGAGCAGGCCGATCACACGACCCTCTCCCAATGGGAGAACGGAGACCACGAAGTCGTGGGGTGGGCGTGGGTTTCTTCTACATGTTTTGCGTCCAGATGGCCTGCAAGTCGTTTGTGCAGGCCACCTCGACTTAGTGCCTACCATCCGTGCAGATAGAGCACCGCGACGACCACGGAAGCCGCCAGGCAGTAAATTCCAAACAGATACCAGCGTCCCTGTTCGAGCCAGCGTGACAGCCACTTGAGCGCCAGCAGGCCGGCGAAGAAGGCGCAGACCATGCCCAGCAGGCTGGGCGCCAGCGCCGCGGCCAGATTAAGGTGAATCCCGGCATGAGCGTCGGCGCGAATCAGCCGGTAAAGTTCGCGAGCGATCGCCAGGGGCGTGATGGCAACCACCATGGCGAAGCTGAAAGACTCAATCGGCATTCGGTCGCCATCGGTCAGGAGCCCTGCGGAAATGGTTGAGCCTGACCGTGAGAAGCCGCGAAAGGGAATGGCGAGGCCCTGCACCAGTCCCATCACGATGGCGTGAGGCCAGCCCACGCTGCGCGGCTCGGCATCCGACTTGGCGGCGGGGTTACGCGCCTCGCGCAGCCCGGCCCAGAGGATCAGGATGCCGGCGGCCGCGAGTGCGGGAGCAATCCAGTTGAGTTTGTGAAACAGAGCCTCGATCACGGCGTGGTGATTTCCGTGGCTGAGGATGTGCTCGACCAGCAGAATCAGCGGAACTGCTACCACGCCGCTGAGAAACGAAGCCACAAAAACCATGCGCGCAAAGCGGTAAAAAGCCGTCCACGACGAAAAGAAGGTGTCGACCCACTGCCGCCAGAAATACACGATTACCGCAAACATCGTCCCCGTATGCAGCATGACCAGCAGCAAGGCGTTGGCCGGCGTGGACATGTTGATGTGGAGCAGTTCGGCGGTGACGATCACGTGGGCCGAACTGGAAACGGGCAGAAGTTCGGTCAGGCCTTGAACTGCTGCCAGGATTACGACATAAATCAATCGCATCTGCGTTTGTCCCTCGTTGTCGTGTTGCGAAGGCGGATCGCCGGCCGGTTTGAGCGCCGGCGCCCGGTCTGACTTGAAGATCGGGGCCGCGATAGTCCGAGTGCGATCGCGTGCGAATCGACTTCGGGCGTTCGCACCTGCCTTTTCGCTTCGGTCTGAGCTCCCCAATCAGACAGATTATTCAGTATTTCATAAGCCAGTTTGAATCGGGTAGCAAAAAGCGGCTGCGCTGAATTTCAGGGCCGAAATGCGCCGATGGGGAAACTGGCGCCACGGGTGACCGCGTCACTGTGATTTGCAATTCTCTGTAAGGAAGGGATCAGGCCTGCTCGCCGGCCAGCGAACCTGCTTTACAGTGGTTTCTGTTTGTGCGGACGCTGACCGCGTGTTCCTCATGCGATCTGCCGCGGCAGGTAAAGACCTGTGCGGGTGGCAAATTGCGCCAGATGGTGCGGCACTGGATGGAGTCGAAATACTCGCGGAGAAACGGCAGGGAGGAGTGCCGATAGATTCTTCCGTTTTCAAATCGCAGACCGTGCACGTACTGGTACTGCGTGTACACGCTTCTTTCATCCATGAAGGGAGCGAGAACATCCTGCAGGACGCGCTGAAGGTGGTCCGGCATGAAGCGAAGCGACAAGGACGATACCACGGCGTCCACGCGATCGTAACCGCGGCGGCGCAATTCGGGGCCCAGGTTTTCTGCGCGGGCGTTCACCAGCACCAGGCGGGGGTCCGGGAAACTTTTCTGCATATAGCTGATAAATTCCGGGTTGATTTCAAATGCCAGGAGAGTTGCCTGCGGTGGAAGGCTCTCCAGCAGCACCCGGGTAATGGCTCCCGTTCCCGCGCCGAGTTCAACCACGGTCCTGGCTTTGTCGAGAGGCAATCCCTCCAGCATGGCATGCGCAAGATACTTCGAGCTGGGAGCGACGGAGGCGATGCTTTGAAAGTCGCAGGCGGCTGCCAGGGCAAACGTCTTGAAGCTTCGGATTCCATTCATCGCCTCAGCCAGCGAGCTTTTGCACGCCTCAATATTCTTCATCATGATTTCAATCATACTCAACTCTTCGCAAGAATTTTGGAGCGGAAACCAGCTCGTTCAAGGTTCCTGTGGCACGATGGCATTCGTGTCTCTTGACTGGAATATCATACCACTTGAAGCGCGTAATGTTTGCAATCCGGCCTCAGAAATCTTTGATGGTCTGCGGAAACCGTCGCACTCCGGTTGCCGGCTTCCAAACGCTGCGCAATGAACTGTTAATATGTAACACGTTTTGTGATGGTGCGTCCGAGTTCTTTTGTGTGGGCAAGGTTGTTTGCCGGGCTCCGTGGCGGCGGCCGCGCGAATTCCATGACATAATTTACAGATAGCGACAGGTGACTATGACTGACACTACTTCTGAAATTAAGATCCGCAATGAGTTCAACCAGTGGGCGGAAGCCGGCCGCGGCGAGGAGATGGAAGATCACCATCTTCCCATCGTTGCGCCGGCACTGGCCCTGATGGACCTGAAACCCGGTGACCATGTTCTGGACCTCGGCTGCGGCAGCGGCTGGCTTTGCCGCCGGATCGCGCGCCTGGTGCCGGAGGGCCGCGTTGTGGGGCTAGACAGCGCCCCGGAAATGGTTCGCCGCGCGCGGTCCGCTGGTAGGGAATACGCCAACCTTAGTTTTCTTGAAGGGACTTCCGACCGAATTCCGTGCGCCAGCGGTTTCTTCAGCAAAATCATTTCTGTTGAGTCTGCGTATTATTGGCCCGATGCCGCCGGAAGCGTGCGGGAGATGTTTCGCGTTCTCGGCAAAGGCGGAAGCGCGTGGATTCTAATCAATTATTACCGAGACAATCCGCACGCGCACCAATGGGGTTCGATTCTGAAGATTCCGACGCACCTGTTCTCCGCCGACGAATGGATGGCGTTTTATCGCAAGGCGGGATTTGTGGATGTCGACCAGCGGCGCATTTCCGACCCAACGCCCGTTCCGGACAACTACACCGGCCCGTGGTTTCGAGACTCGGAACAGATGCGAAAGTTCCATCAGGAAGGTGCGCTCCTGGTCTATGGAATCAAGCCAGGTTTGTAGGGATGGGCGGCACTGCGGCTGCTCGCCGGTTTCGTGCCTGGTTGAGATAATTCACGCTCACAGGCCGTCCGACATCCATGAGCAGCCGGCCGGAGTTCCGTATTGTTCGATGAACTGAACAGGCGTATCGCAAAGCATCGCCTGCTGGCGGGCACGATCCTGGCCGCCGTTGCCTTCGTTGTTTTCTCGGGCTCGCTGGCCAACGGCTTTGTCTATGATGACAATCCGCAAATCCTTCAGAACGCTTTCATCCTGAATCCCCACCTTTGGAAACAAATCTTTACGGGCTCAGTCTGGTCATTTCAAGGAGCCAGAACCAATTTCTACCGGCCGCTGCAGTTTGCCTGCTATTGGATTCTGTACCGCATCGATGGCCCGAATCCGGCCTTGTTTCACCTTCTGAGTCTGCTGCTCTATGCGGTCTCGGCATGGCTGGTTTACCGGCTGGCAAGAGAACTCTTCAAAAAAGATGAGGTGATTGCGCTTGCCGGCGCTCTGCTCTGGGCGCTTCACCCTGTTCACGTGGAGGCTGTGGCCTGGATTTCCGCTCTTCCGGATGTGGCCTTTGCATCCTTCACGCTTCTGTCCCTCTTATGCTTCCTGCGTGCTGAGCAGGACATTGAAAACCGCCGCAAATATCACGTGCTGGCGGCGCTGGCATTTTTCGTCGCCTTGTTCTTCAAGGAGATGGCGCTCAGCTTCCCCTTTTTGCTGCTGGCTTACTGGTTTTTCCTGGGCAAGCCGGAAAACTGGCTTCATCGGGCGCTGCGCTGGTCGCCCTACGTTGCGGCCG
>JAKASH010000097.1 GCA_021828225.1 Acidobacteriota bacterium
CTTCGCCTTTCGCCATCTCGTCCTGCTGCGTCAGTATTTTAAAAACTGCCTCTTCCACCTTGACGCGCCGCAACAAGTCGGCGTAGCTCACACCCAGCACGGGAAGCTGGCTGATGGTCGGGAAAAGTTCTCCGGCGCTGCTCTTTTCGCCCGCCCCCTTGCCGCCGAGCTTTTCCAGTGCGTGCCGCAGTTCATCCACTCTTGCCTGGGCTGCACGAACGTGTACGTTGTTGTTGGTATAGATTTGCCGCAACGCCTCAAGCTCTGATTCAGCCGCGATCATCTGGCCTTGAAGGGTGGCTGCTGCCGTCACCATCGCCTTCCCCTGGGAGGGAATATCGATAGCGGTGTTCGTGCTCGCAAACTGGCTGAACTGCTTTTCCGCGGTTTCCAAATTTGTCTTGACTTGGCTAAGGCGATGATCGAGGAAAACCCGTTCGCGATGCGCCGACGAAGTACTCAGGTGGGTTACCACCCAGTTCAATTCGTTCACGTATTCCTCGGCCATCGCTGCCGCGCGACGCGGGTCGTGATCGGTTACCGAAATGGTGAGGATGCCGCTCTTCTGTCCTTCGGAAATATCCGTGTGCGCGGCAAGGGCCGTGCGCGCGTCTTCAATATAGCGTGTCCCATACACGCGGTTCAGGTTGAACTTATGAATCACATCGTCCTGCACAGTATCGCTCTTCAAAATCCCGACAAATAGAGCACCCGTCGTCTTAACCCCGAGCGCGCTTTCCGCCAGGCCTGCCAGGCCCCCGCCGACCTGGCTCGATAAAGCCGCCATCATGGCCGCTCCCGAGTTGAGGGACTGATTGGGGGGCATCAGTTCGGCCGTGGACTTGTATCGCTTCGGAATCAGGAACGCGATGGCTGTGGCAAGAATCAGTCCCAAGAGCGTTGCCCGAATCAGAAACCGGCGGTTGTCCCAAAGCAGCCGTACCCGTGCCGCTGTACGCTCGCGCACCTCGCGCAGCGATTCTTCATCGATGGCCTCAATGACGAGTTCGTCAGGCCCGTAAGCCTCGCCGCCTCTCGCCGCTACTTTGGCCGGAAGATCGCTCAATCGCCGCTCCCTTCAAAACCGCTATTCATCACCACTCTGGCCCGAATCAATGCCACCGCCAACGCGGCCAGTACGTAAGCTGCACCGAAGTCGTGAAATCTGAAGTCGGCCCCGGATGCAGGACCGGGAAATTCCACTTCTCGTATTGCAGGAAGGCCGATGCGCTCAGCTCACGTCCCAGCCAGAAGCTGGCTTCTACTCCGCCATCATTCACTGTCCCGCCGTAGGGGACGAACTGCTGGCTTACCTTCTGGTGCCTGTATTCGAAGCGGATGTAACTGCGCGGGCTCTGCCAGTACGTCAGCCAGGCCTGCCCGCCCTGCCCATCGCGACCGATCCAGCTTCCGATTAGATTCCCGTCGTTCGTGTAGCCATTCCTGTATCGGCCGTTGAAGTAGTAGAACCCACAACACACGCCGCCGCCGATCGGGTTGTCGGTATAGACACCTTCCAGCCGCAGATCGAATCTGGGCAGTTTCGGCAGACGCGGGAAGTACAACCCGGCGCTGTTGGCGGACCGGTCAAAGTAGGCGAGCGGCGAGATCTGATCGTCGGTGAACGAATCCGTATAGAACGTTACCCAATTCCGCAAGCCCGGCAGCCGGTACGTCATGTCGAAGCCCGATCGGCGATCGCCCGGGTCGAGCCGGGGACAAACCACGCTGATCTCGTAGCAGCCTGGTGTGCCGTTTCCAAACGAGAAGAGACTACGCAAGAGCGTTTTGGGGGTGAGCGGGACACCTTCGCCGGCGAACAGCGCCGTCTCCGATACTCCGAACTCCAGATTGGGCGTAGGCTTGAAGCTGATTTTCTCTCCGTGGATCATCGGCTGGTCAGAGAGTGGTTGATCCCATTTTCCGAGGAGTCCAGTGGGAGCCCCATACACAAACTGCTGACCGCTAAGCTGCCCGACAAAGAATTCCGTCCGAATGGGACCCATCAGCCCGAAAATACTTGGCAGCTTGAAAGGAGTGACCCGGCTGATTCGCAGCATGGTCAGGGGCTCGGCGTTGTCGCTTAACATCATCGGCCCGCCTTCGCCCGGCCCCCACCAGAGGCTCTGCTTTCCGAACGATACCTGCCAGTTCTCAAGATTCATTGCGACATAGCCGTCGAGAAGACGAAATCGATCGACGGATGGATAGAGGTCGGATGGCGGCAGCGGCAACCCGAAGTCGGCGCGCGAAATGAACTGCTGCGCTGCCAGGGGAAGTGTCGGTCCGGAAGGAGCGTGCTGGTACTCGCCCTGGAGATATGCGGTGAAGGGACCAGAAGAAGCCCAACCGGTAAACCCGGTGACATTATTGAAACCCTCGCCGTACGGGCGGCCGAAATCATTGGTGATTGTCTGGCCAAAATGGAAGCCGTCGGTGAGCGGCTGGCCCGAAATTCCGGTAATCCGTGTATAGACCGATTCAAGTTCGATGCTCCGGTTGCGGGCGCCGCCCAGCAGGCCGAGAGCGTCAGCAAATTCTTCTTGCAGGCTGTGGATCAGGTGGCTTGGCACCGGCGGGTCCGTTTCCTGCTTGCTGAGACGGTCACTTGCCTCTTCCACCAGCCGCGCGCACTCGATCCGTGTCCACGGCCGCATGCCGAGCATCTCCGATCGGACGTAGCCCATGGCGATCAGGCGATCGAACGCCGGATACACCCAGCTGTCAAGCGGCACATAGGGTGAACCCATGTTGCCCGGCTGCCGATTCCGCTCGGCATCCCGGTCGTGAGACGGCATCTGCCACCCGGCACCCCAGATCTGGGGATTGTGGTGCGCGTTGTAAACGTGCTGCGCGATCAGGTACCCAAGCACACTGCCAACCATAACGTCAGCGGGAAAATGCTCTTTGCCGGTCACGCGGGAAGCGCTGATGGCGGAAGCCAGACCGTAGGCGAACAGCCTGGTCAGCGTTCCCGGATATTCATGCGCGATAATGCCCGCGGTGGACCAGGCAGCGGTCGCGTGCTCCGATGGAAACGAACTGCCACCCTCGCGGAAGGCGCCTTGTGCATTATCGACGTAAGGACGTTCCCGGCCCGCAGCGGTTTTGATTGCCTGGGCGGCCAGGTAACTGTCGATAACCGCCTCGCCGCTCAGCAGGCCGGTCTCCCGCATGTGTTCGTTATGCCGGATCTTGCCCCAGAGGTAGAGTCCGCCGGCCGTTCCGATCAGTGAAGCCGCTCCCATATTCGAGAACGTCCGGCTCTGACTGATCCGGGTTGGGGAATCTGAAAGATGGCGGCTTGTGGCGCTGTCGGTGACCAGCATTGCAGCCGCCATTCCTGCCAGCGGCACCAGCCAGTTCGCATCGCGCAGGCGCAAGTGGAACGGGCTATCCCAGATAACTTTCTGGTCATCACCGATGTTTTTCAGCAAGGGAAGGCCAACACCGTTCTTATACTGATTGGAGTTTTGGGAGCACTGGTTTTTCTTCTTGCGATGTCCCCACCAGTCGCGTTCCGGCTGGCGCCTGACCGGCACAACGCTGCTGGCCGCCGGGCGCCCCTGAGGGCTTGTCTGCGCAAGACCCGACGTGGCAATGATCGCGATAATGCACATAGGCAGCAGTAATTTGTGCAACGGCACTCCCGAAATCCTTTTTACCGAGTAGCAACCGCGGCGGCAATGGCAGCCGAGGAGGCGACCTGGCTGATCTGAATCAGATTCTTCCAGAAGGTTGAACCGCCGATGGGCTTTTCAGGAACAACGATTGTGTCGCCCGGACCCACCCGGGTCGACAGCACGTCGCCACGCCACCATCGGTTCATTCCGCCGCCGCCACTCACCACGGAACCATCCGCTCGAACGACAAAGATGGCGCTCTTGTTGCCCAGTCCGGTCACTCCGCCGGCCCGGCTCAAATACCAGCTCGCCGTCTTGCCGGGTTCATAGGTAATGGCGTTCGAGTTGTAGACCTGTCCGGTGACGATCACAAAATCGGGACGCTTGGGGACGACAAGCGTGTCGCCCGCCCGCACCTGGATGTCATCTGTCGAGTTTTGAAACGCCTTCAGGTTCTTGTTCACGTGAACCACCAGGCGGCCTGTGATCGGGGCGCTCCGCAAGGCTTCCAGAACCTGCTTGTGCTGTTGCAACGCGGCGTTCTGCAACGCGGCCTGATCCGCGGCGCTTTCGTTGATTGAGACTTTGACTTTCGTAGCGTTCTGCTGGACTTCCTGGATTAGTTCATCCCTGCTCTTCTCCTGCAGCTTCCTGACTTCGACGCGGTCAAGGACAGCAGCCTGCGGATAAGCCGTCGGCAGGAATCCTCCGGCGCGCTCCAGCACCGAACTGAGCCGCTCTCCGGGAGCGATCCCGTATGTTCCGGGATGCCGGACCTCGCCGCGAATCGTGATCGACGCGCCGATATCATTCCAACCAGGTACTTCCTTAATGGTCAGCACGTCTCCGTCGCGCAACACCGGGTCCCTGGTGGAACCTCCCTTGAGCGCGGCCTCGAGGTTAATTTCCTGATGCTTCCCGTTTCCGGCATCGGCGCCCCCGACATCGTAGCTGGTCAGATCGGCCGTTTGATTATCGGCGCTTCGCTTCAGCCCTCCGGCCAGACCCACCAGGTCGCTTACGCGCAGGTTCGCGGTAAGGGGAAACCGCCCCGGACGTTCTACTTCGCCTTCCACATAGACACTGGGCGGGTCGGCCTTCAAGGGGTTACGCTGAACCAGAATGCGGTCCCGCGGCTGGAGCAGGACGTTTTCCAGCGGATCTCCAGCCATCGCTTCCTGCAGATTGACGCTCATGATGCTGAGCTTGCCGTCCGGCAGGCTGCGCACCACCTGCGCCGAATTGAGATAGGCATCCGGCGCAACGCCTCCGGCCTGGTAGATCGCGTCACGGACACGCACCACGCCCGAAGTCCGGTAAGTGCCCGGGTCGCGCACGTCCCCGCCGACCGTCACCGTCGGCACATTCTGAAAGTCAAACTGGCTGAAGACCCGAACGGTGTCGAGCGGGTGGAGCTTGGGAGCAGTTTTGGGATTGGCCAGCGCTGCCGCCAGGTCGAAACTCTCCACGCTGGGAGCGTAGTCGGGAGGATTCAGCCGGACAATTTCCGCGTAATGCGTCGCGGGCTGGGGCAACAGGTCGGAATAAGAAGAAATCAGGTCGGTCAGTCGCATGCCCGGGCGGTAAGAGTAACGTCCCGGGCGCAGGACATGACCTTCAAGGTAGACCGCGTCCTGGTTATAAGGCGCAATGGGGAAGATTCGGATGATATCGCCGTCATGAACCGCGAAGGATTGCAGTTGCTGATTGATTTCCGCCGAGCCTTTCGGGCTGTGGATGTTCAAGCTCAGCATCGTTCGCCTATCATGAGCCACCACCCGCTGCACTTCAATGTGACGCAGAGCGGCCGTGGGAAGAATGCCACCCGCCAGTTGAAGAACCTGGGCGAGTGTTTTTTCGCCGTGAAGCTCATAGATGGCCGGCCGCCGCACCATGCCTTCCACTTTGATTTCCGGCCCGACCGGTGGCACCAGGATGGTGTCGCCATTTTCCAATCGCTTCAAATCCGAGTGCACCCCGTGCAGCAACAGGTCATAAAGATCGACGTTCTGAACCAGCGTTTCTCCACGGTAATGCTTCACCATCCGCAGCGAACCGTCCGCCGTCGGCCCGCCTGCTGCAAACAGCGCGTTCAGCGGCGTTGAGAGAGAGCTGATGTCATAAGCTCCGGGGTACTTGACTTCACCCACCACGTAGACGCGCACGGTCCGCAGCCGCGCAAGAGAAATATCAGCCGAGACGTCGCGAAACTGCGTTCGCAACGCGTGCTGCACTTTCTCCTGGACCTCGCCCATGGTTTCCCCGCTCACCATGACAGGACCCACTTCGGGAAGCGACAGCCGCCCCTCGCGGTCGACCACGCGGTACATTCGTTCTGCCACACTCCCCCACAGGTTGATGCTCAGTCCGTCTCCGGGCCCAACCACATAACTGGGACCGGCAGGGAGATCCATGGGGAGCTCTGTGGTATCCACAGGCGCGTTTTCAAAAACGTCCAGGCCGAAGCGTTGAAGCTTGGGCGAATGAGGTGAAACCTGCTCGTAGAGATCGTAAAGAGAAGGAATGTTTGAATAGGGATTGGCGCGGTGCACGATGCGCGGCCGAGGTGACACTTCCTGATAGCTGTTACCGGTCTGCTGATAGTAGGGCGAGTATTGCCAGGGTTGAACCAGAGTCCCTTCAGGAGGACCCGGCGATTCCACGCCACGCTCACGGAGCTCCTGATCCATCTGGGCGCGGCCTGCATTCCCTCCCGGCTGCATGGCGGAGAGCGACGGGAAATTGGCGGAAGCCATCAAGCCATTCGCATCCTGCCCGTAAGGAGAAGTTCCATTCAGGCCATCCAGGCTGTTCAGCTCGCCTCGACTGGTCCGCTGCAACGCGCCCGACTGCAGACCCGCATTTGCAGTATTCTGCAAACCAGGGTAACCCTGCGGATTCATATTCTGATCGGCTTCCAGCAAGTTCGGTTGCCGGCTATTGGGATTGCCCAGGCGGTTTTGCGGAGCCGTTGGCACGGGACCGAATTGCGGATAGGAAGGCATCGGCTGGCTCCGCTCAAACCTTCGCATTCTCGGATTCGTACCCGGATTCTGGCTGTTGGGAGGATAAGCCTGGCCCTGACTCCCGCCTTGATAATAGGTCGACGACTCCTGACGGGCCGGCATCTCCTGTAATCTCTTCTCCTCAGCCATGAACTCAATCTGTTGCTGCTCCGCCAATTGCGAGTTGGGGTTGACTTCCGGCGTCAGATACCCATAGCGCTGCAGGATCCTCGTGGCCACAGCCCTAAATTTGCGGTCGCTTTCAAGACGATTGAAGATTCCCTGCTGGCTCATTTGCTGTTCGTCGACCATCTGCCCGTGGTCCGTGGAGTCACGGGCGATCCACTGCTGCAACTCCACCAACAATCCGGGTTGTTTCCTCAGCACTGCTTCAATTTCCAGCGCCGAGGCGGCGACGTAGTTCAAATTCTGCAGAGCCAGATCAGAGAGAGGTACAACGCCAAAGTCGCGCTCGCTTTGCTGATATCTTTGCCGTTGTTGTCGTGTCTGTGTTGGCTGCTCCTGCTGGGACATCGCGACCGGGCACAATGCAAGCACTGCCGGCAGAAGCAAGGCCGCAGCCCTGGTAAAACGAGAACGTACTGCCGAAGACCAAAGTCCAACCATGAGCTGAAGTCTCACTGGAAACCTCCTGCTCTCCGTCCCGAACCTCGGAGCACGCCGAGGATGCCTTCTTCTGAAGCTTCCACATCGAAGGAATGAATATCGAGCGAAGCCCAGTAGAAAACGCTGCTGTTGCGCTCGGGCGCCAGTGCGAGAATTTTCATATCGGGAAACTTTGCAAGCAGAACATCACAAACCGATGGCCGAGCTCCGGATTCATCCAGCGCCACAATCAGAAAATCCGGCCGCTGCTCTTCAACCGTGGGAAGAAGGTCTCCCTCGTTTACTACCTCACCCACCACCTCGATATCCGGCTGGTCGGCAATGGTCGCAAGAATGAGCTCCCGAATCAGCCGGGGGCGGTTTGCAACTAGCACCCGTACGTTTCGTGTCATGCGGCTCTCCATTAACTCTGCTAATTATCAACAGCCAGGCGCAGAAGAAAAGGTTCAAAGGAGAGGGCGACGGTGGGGTCCAGTGATGTTGGATCTGTACCAGTACTGCGAGACACTGGAGTACCAAATCCGGTCTAATCGTAGCCCTAAGGGAATGTCTGGGAGCCGGGTAAGAGTTTCACACTCAAAGGATGACCTGACTGACCCTGACCATCTCGACTACCGAAAGACGGTCTTCTGCTCCCACTTTCTGCAGCATGCGGTGAATATGGTTCTTAACGGTTTGTTCGGAAAGGTTCAGTTGCGAAGCAATCTCTTTGTTGGTAAGGCCTTGCGCAAGCAGAGGCACCAATTGTTGCTGGCGGCGCGTCAAGCCCGTTTGGAGTTTCACGCGCACGTTGGGCAAATTCGTAAGCGTATTGGCAACGTACCGAAATAGTGAAAGGCAAAGCCGTGCTGGGCATACCGCTTCATCCCGGGCCACCGCACGGATGGCCGTCACCACATCCATGGCCGAAGCATCTTTCAAAACATAGCCCGCCGCACCGGCGCCGACAGCCTTCAAAAAGGAATCCTCGTCTTCTTCCATGCCAATCATGACCACTTTCAGGCTGGGCGCGACCTCCACAATGTCGCGAACCGGCTGGAACCCGGACTCTTCCGTCACCGAAGAATCAACCAATAAAACATTGCAGCCCGAGTCCGCAATCATCCCAGCCGCATCGGGAGTGTACGCAGAAGCATGGACCTCCACAAATTCGGTTCGCTTTCGAAGAATTCGAGTGAGTGCCTCAAGAAGGAGGCGATTTTGAGCAAGAAGGAAAATATCGATTAGAGGG
>JAKASH010000098.1 GCA_021828225.1 Acidobacteriota bacterium
GCGACGACAATTAAGCTATACAGAACGTCTTAAATAGCTTCACATCGGCGCGTCAGGGCCCCGATTAATCGGGGCCCTGACGCAGCCAGCTCGCCTCCCAACATGCGCAATTACTTATGTCGCTGCGTATGGTTTCGAAAGCCTTGAAGTGCTCACCCACGCCCAGAAGGGGGGACGTTGGACGCGCAAGCTTCGAGGCAGACGGGAAGCCAGTCGCCAAACCACCGCCGAAAGGCCTCGATGCGGGAATCCATCTGCCAGCTCCCCGTCCAACTGAGCGGTCCCATCTGAAGCCCTCGCTCCTCCATGGCCAGCTTAATACCCCACGGAGCCGGAAACGCGTCGATCTGGGCGATGAATTCGTTCAGAAGATCTTGAATCCAGCCGGAGTAGTTACCGCTCCCGCTACGCCGGATCTTCTCGACCGCCATCAGCAACTCCGGGCATGCGCTTGCCACACCGGAAATCGCGCCATCCGCTCCATGGTGCAAGGCATCGATCAGCAGCGAATCGTCTCCGCTGAAGTAGATCATGTGCATCCTTGCTTTGGCTTCAGCCAGCATGGGCAGGTTCTCCCGCCTGCCTGAACTGTCCTTGATCCCCACAATGTTCGGGGCTGTCTCAACCAGTTGCAGGGCATCGCAAAGGTCGAAGGGGTTGGTAAACTGGGGGATATTATAAATCAGAACCGGCAAGGGCAGGTCCCTGCCAAGGGTGCGGATAAATTCGACCAGGTCCCTGGCATCGTAGCGGTAATAGAAGGGCGGGGGAAGGAGAACCGCGCTTCCGCCACACTCGAGGGCAACTTTTGCCAGGTAACGAACCTGGGCTGCGTTCCCGGCTCCAATCCCGAAGATCAGGGGCACGCGGCCTTTCGAGCGGGCCGCCACACGGCGAAAAATGAGTTCGCGTTCTTTGATGCTGCAGGATGGATACTCGCCGGTGGCTCCGCCGACGCAGAGGCCGTCGACGCCCGCATCCAGGAGGAAATCAACCACCGGATCGAGAGCCTCGAAATCCGGCAGGCCGTCATCCCCAAAAGGGGTCGTCATTGCCGCATACACACCGGAGATGTCCGGTACTACCTTCTTCGCCAAGTCCATGATCTTGTTCTTTCCGCCTGTTGTTCCAGGATTTCTTCACTCATCTGCTTCCCATAATCTGGCTTCATTGAAGATCACCCAATCCGCACTCACTTTTGCGGTCTGCTGGAATGATTCTTGATGAGCCAGACTTCCGCAAGGCGGGATCGCTGCCGCCAATTCAGCTTCTGCTCATTCACCGGGCGGTCCCAGGTGAGGGTGATCTTTCTGTCTTTGACGTATTTCGCGGCGACAGGAAATTCCTTAAACTCTCCCATCTGTGTGCCGTTGATTGTCGGTTGAACCCGTTCGCCATTGATCCGCAACAAAGCCTGTCCGTAGCCCGTGGAGCGCACGGCATATCGGGCATCCGGGTCAAGCCCCTCATAGACAACCGCGATGGGCCACATCGTGACCTGCCGGCTGAGGCGGGCTCGGCTCTTTCCGTGATCCCACCACCAGAAGGTCGGCTGCGGATGCTTCTCCACGTCAGGTCCATTCTCCGGGTTGCAATGGACGACATGAGGCGACTTCGCAATATTCCCTATATCGTCGTAGAAGCTGCCGGGGCCGGGACGTTCCCAGATTGCGAGCTGATGAAGGCGCGCATTCTTCTCACTTTCCGATCCGAGGGCGCCGATTTCCTTGAATTGGTCTTCAAGCCACCACCGGTTATTGAGCGGATAATCGACAAAATCGAGGACTGCGCCCCGCTCTTCGCCGATGGCATCATACTTCCGCACACTGGTCTGCATTCCAATGGAATGAAACAGTTTGTCGCAAAGTTCCGAGATGCGCCTGTGCAATTCAACGCCGACGGGCTGCGTCACTGCGCGGTCGAGCACGCGAGCCGCCTCCGCCATGGCTTTGTCGGCGCCCAGCTTCTCAGACTTTGCCATGATTGCGTTGGCTTCGCACTCGAGCCGCGCCTCGTTCACCAGGCGTTTTCGCACATAAGCGTCGTAGTTAGCGCGAAGTTGAAGCGTCTGCCAGCGCCAGTTGCCGTCAAGATCTGGAGCTTCGCTCGCCAGTTTCTGCCATTCGAGGAAGGTTCCTTCCACAGCGCCATTGTCAATCAAAGAACCCTGCCAGTTCTTCTCCAGGGCCAGAATGGCGTCGGCAGTGCGTTCCGCGACGGTGGGTTTGAAATAGACGCGAGCGTAGTCGACGAGAATTTCCCGTGGAGTCAGGTTAGGATCCCAGCTTAGGGCGCTCCAGAGGGTTTTGTTGGCGTCGTCGTTGATTCCTTCCGAGTAGGAAATGAATCCGTTTGTGTACCCCGACGTCTGGCTGAAAATGGCCGCGTATTCGGCGGGCCGCGGGTTGACCGATTCCCGACCTTCCGTCAAGGCATAAGCCTGGTCCCAATCCATCACCTGGTACTGGCAGCGGCATTGATGCGTGATGTCGGGATAGTCACGAAGGCCGTACCGGTCGGGCAGCCGGTTGCGCAACTCGCCCATCGGCGGGCTGCCGGGTCCGGCCACAAGACCTCCGAACCAGGACGGCATATGCTGGTTAATGTAGTTAAAAGTGTAATCGACTTCGGCAGGTTTAAAATGCTGCAGGCTCAGCCAGACTTTCGCTTTCGGGTGAGTCCGGCTTAGCAACCGGGCAACGTCTTCGAGGTAGGGCAAAACAAGCTCCGGCGGGTTGCTGCCCGGATCGCCGCCGGGGAAAGTGAATCCCGTGAACACCGGCGTGGCTCTGAAAAACTCTTCGCACTGTTTCAGCAATTCCTGGCGGCGGGCTTGATCCGACAGATTAAAAGTCGCCGGAGTCCAGGCCCAGTAATCCAGTCCATAGCGCTGGCAGATTTCACCAATGGCCCGATTCATTGCCGGCCGCGGATACTTCATGACCGGCGTCTTCCGGCTGTCCTGGAACGGAATGCCCTCAATGCTGTTGGCGCCGAAGAATGTCAGTTCACGAATGTACTGTTCAAACTGGGCTGCGCTCCAGGCGTCGTAGGTGTTTGAGGTGGCGCGGTACCCGAGCTGGTGCCCGCGGATGACATAGGCCGGGGCGGTGGCAATATCCAGGTTCGAACTTATCGCCAGCCTGCCTGGCGACCAGTCCAGCCTGCGAAGCAGATTGCCAACCCCAAACAGGGCGCCTCGGGCATCGGCCCCGATCACCCAAACAACGGGCTGCTGGCTCCGGCTGTCGACATAAAGCCGGTAGCCTTCGGGGCGCGTCTCGGGCAAGCTTTCCCCATTCCGCGCAGGCACCTGACGTCCCCAGCCCGGAACCGATTTCGCCAAAGTAATGGCAATTACGGTTTTGCCCGCCGGCCATTTTGTTGAGGTTTTAAGGTGAATCGAGGTTCGTTTTTCCACTTCTTCGACCAGCACCGTCGCGGCAGTCTGCTCCGCAAAAGGCAAGTCTCCGGGCCGCGAAACTACTACGGCATCGCTCAGATCGATAGCCTGCTGAGGGGAACCAGAATTCTGGCCACGCACTACCGCTCCCGCGATCATTGGCCCCAGCCCCGCTGCGCTTGCATACAGCGTGCCTTGCTTGAGGAAATGTCGTCGATTCATACACCCCACCTGCCTCACTTGAAGGATTCTCATTCCAGATCTCGACTCCGCCGGACTCGAAGATCTCAATCATCTGCCGCGTGCCGAACGCCAGCGATTCAATCAGAGCGCGATAGATTTCTTCCGGTCTCAAGGCTCAGCATTTGCTTTCAGCCTGGAGCAGGCGTTCAAATCGGGTTACGTCGCCGGCGGCAAATCGAACCGCTGCTGTCAGCAGGAGAATACCCGCAGCCACATAGACGAGTCCCGCAAGTGAAATCGCCATACTCAGGCTGTAACTTTCGGCAATAAATCCTATAGCGATCGGCGCGATGCTCCCGCCGCCAAGCCATCCGACCATGTTCATAAAGCCTGCCGCCGTGCCTCGGGCTTGCGGCGGGATAACATCAAAGACTGAAGCGAAGATGTTGGCGTCGTAAAGGCCCTTGAAGAACCCCCAGGCAGTGAGCGCCACAACGACCAGGCCGATTGACTTCGTTTCGCCGCACAGAAACACGAAAGGTGCGCCGCAAAACAAAGCGATTGCCTGGACCAGCATGCGACCGCCGGCCATTTTCCTTCGAAGCAGGTCTGCAAACCACCCTCCGAGCGGTGAGCCGACCATGCTGGCCAATTGGACAAAAAGCGTGGCGGATAAGCCCGCCATGGCCAGGCTCATGTGAAACTTATCATAGAGAAATTTGGGCATCCAGGAGAGCAGCACGAGAGCCACAAAGTTGGCACAAGCAAAGCCGCCCATCAGCAGCGCCGCGCTGGGTGTTCTCCAGACAATTTTGATGAAATCCCTGACGGGGATTCGTTCCTTGAGGGCCGTTTCGGTTCCAGGGGATTGTTCGGCCAGGTCGGCGGCGCCACGTTGAGGCTCGCGCAGCAGGCGCATCAAAAAGAAGCCGAGGAGAATCCCCAACCCTCCGAAGACTATGAAGGACCATCGCCAGCCGTAATGTTCTCCAATCAGGCCGGCAAAAAAGCCCCCTGCGATGGTTCCCAGATAGACGCTGGTCTGATGCGTGCCCATGGCACGGGAGCGGGTCCGCTTGCCGTGATAGTCGCTGATCATGGACATCGAGGCCGGATAGTAGAAAGTTTCGCCCAGGCCCTCCGCCGCCATGAAGGAGAACAACTGGTGAAAGGTGCGTGAAAGCGGCGTCAGGATGGCAATTGTGCTCCAGGCGTAGAGTCCGCCGAGAATCGCTGTTTTTCGCCGGATGCGATCTACAATGCTGCCGGCGAAAGGAGCCGTGAGTCCATAGACCCAGGCGAAAGCTGATCCGAGCAGGCCGAGTTCAACAGGGGTCAGGTGCATTTCCCTCTGGAGCAAGGGAAAGAGCGAGAAAACGGCTTCGCGGTCTGCATAGTTGAAAAAAGAGATACACCAGAGCATCCCGACGACGTACCACTTATACCTGCTATTTTCCATCAATGGAGATATCCAGAAGGCAAAACCAAAGTAGCCATACAGAGCCTATTAAATAACGTCGCATCCGTGCGTCAGGTCACGGCTTCAGCCATGCCGTCAATGTAGGGGCCAAAGCTGCCCGGCTTTAGCCCCTGAGTGGCCTCGCGGCTAAAGCCGCTACAATCGACTGCCCGTAAACGGCACGGCTGAAGCCGTGACCTGACGCAGCCGATTGGTGTCCCAACATGCGCAATTACTCATGTCGCCGCGTATAGTAAAGCACTTTGGCCTTGTTTAGGGGAAGCATTTTCCCGGTTCCGGTTCGATTCGGCCGGTCGTGCAGACGCCGAATATGAAAGTGGGTTCGTTTGCTGCTATTCTGATCCATTGATTCGGCTAATAGTGAGGAGATGTCTGTGCGCGTCCTGCAACGTAATCCAGCCTTACTTTTATTAAAATTGTTGTGTGTTGCTGCAATTTCATTGGCATTTGCAGCGTGCAAGAAAACCCAAACCCATGAGCCTGTCGGTCCTCCGCCGCCAGTGAAGATGACGGCGGCAGAGGCCCATCAGCGGATGATGAATCTGCTCCACATCAAGTCGCTCCGTCCAGGAGCGAAAATGAATGCGTCGAGCGGCCCGGATGCCGTCAATTACGACGAAGCCAAGGCTGATCCCGATCCTAACCTGCCCAACCCTCTGGTGCTGAATAACGGCTGGGAGGTGAACACCGCAGACCTGTGGTGGTCAGTACGCCGCAGGGAGATCGTCAGGGGTTTCGATAAGGACATTTACGGCAATGTTCCCCGGGATGTGCCGGCCGTGAAGTGGCAAGTGAAGAGCGTGACCAAAGGCACGGAGGGAAACGTGCCGGTCGTCACCCGGCAGGTTGTTGGCACTGTCAATAACTCGTCCTATCCGCTGATCAGCGTCAGCATCCCCGTGACGCTTACCGTTCCGGCCAAGGCACGCGGGCCCGTTCCGGTGATTCTGGAACTGGCCTTCAGCCCGGGAGTGCTGCAGAAGGTTGAAGGCCGGACTAACATGCCCGGGTTCCAGATTCCACTGCCCGGTCCCGGCCCGACGTGGCGCCAGCAGGTCCTGGCCAAAGGCTGGGGCTACGCGATTTACCATCCCACCGACGTACAGCCTGACAACGGCGCGGACCTGACAGAAGGCATCATCGGCTTGTGCAACAAGGGCCAGCCGCGCACCCCGGATGATTGGGGCGCTTTGCGCGCGTGGGCCTGGGGCGCCAGCCGCGTGATGGATTATCTCCAGACAGACCCATCGGTCAATGCCAAAGAAGTGGGCATCATGGGCTATTCGCGCTTTGGCAAGGCCGCACTGGCTGCGATGGCCTATGACCAGCGATTCGCCATCGCCTACATCAGTTCATCCGGCATGGGCGGCGCAGCGCTCTACCGGCGGAACTTCGGCGAGCGTCTCGAAAACCTGGCCGCGACCAGCGAATTCTACTGGATGGATGGGAACTTCCTGAAATACGCCGGGCCGTATCATTCCAACGACCTGCCCGTAGATGCGAATGATCTGATCGCACTGTGCGCGCCCCGGCCGGTCTTTATCGGTGTGGGATCGATCAGCGGCGACGGCTGGTCCGATCCTCGGGGCGAGTTTATGGCAGCCGCCGCCGCGGGACCCGTCTATGAACTTCTGGGCAAGAAGGGGCTGGGAACCGACAAATTTCCGGCCATCGGGACACCGTTGATGAGCGGCGAGATCGCCTTCCGGCAGCAGCATGAGGGACACACCCCTGCTCCCAACTGGCCCTACTTTATCAAATTCGCCAGCCGGTACCTCGGTGCAGCCAGCGGAACCACCCACTGATGCTGCGGCGAATTATGGTATGGCCAAGCCAATTGTCAGGGTCGCCGTGCGGATGACCTGAGAATCAGAGTCAGCAATACGATCCTTGGAAACTGCTCTATTGCAGGAGAAAAGGCTACAATGGAGGCAATCGAGGTGATTCATGTCGCACCGTTTTACCGTCATCTTTGAGAAGGAAGAAGAAGGCGGCTACCACGTTTTCTGTCCCGCCCTGCCGGGATGCCACACTCAAAGCGCGACGGTCGAAGAAGGCGTCCAGAACATTCGCGAGGCAATGGAACTTTACATTGAAAGCCTCGTAGAAGATGGATTGCCTGTCCCCAAGAAAGATATCCTGATCAAACCGGTTGAGGTCTCGGCTTGAGTGGAAACATAAGCCTCTCGCTTTGTGAGCTCGCAGACGCTGCACAGCCAGTCTCTGCGCCACACGCCAACTACCGGGCGAGCGCGTCCTGGACCCTTTCGCGATACTGGGCGAAAGCCTTGCGGCCCGCTCGGGTGAGTTTCAGGCGGGTTTGTGGCACTTTACCTCGATACGTTTTGGTGATCTCCACGTATCCGGCTTCCTCCAGCCGGGCCAGGTGGCTTGAAAGAGTACCCTTATTCATTTCGGTCTCGTGCAGCAGATAGAGGAAGTCGGCCTCCTCGATCCCCGAAAGCAAGGCGACGATCATCAGGCGTCCAGGCTCATGGATCACCCGGTCGAGCAGGGAAATGCTTTTGGCCTGTTCGTTCATTCCGCCGCCTGTTCCGGAACCGGATTTCTCCGGAGATAAAGAGTTAACGTGATCGCGCCGGATACGAAAAAAATCAGGCCGAGCAATACAATAGGCAAATTGCCCAACCATAAGCGGCCCAGCGGAAGCGTGGCGACCGCCGGAGGGGCGACAATCAACACCACCAGCACAACCCACCTCCAGGCTGCGTCCATCCGTGTCATGAAGACATAGAATAAGCCCCATACTGCCGAAGCCAGCGCCGGGCCCACGATCTGCGAAGAATGGGGCTCCAGCCGACGCAGGGCGAAGGCCGTGGCAATCGCAATAACAACCGCGGCGGTCACTGCGACAGCCCGGCTCGCAAAAATTCTCGTTCTCGTCTGCCGATACTTCACGTAGCCGGTGCGCGGATACGTGATGCGCTTCTTCAGGACTTTGTAACTGTACAGGGCTAGAATCGCGACGGCTGCTTCGCAAACAAAGAACGTGATTCTGCGGTGCCAGATGGAGCCTGAAGCTGCCGTCTTATTGAAAAACTCCAACAGCGGAAACACGATCCACATGACACCGATCAATAGTTCGCCGAGCCCGTCGATATTCTGGTACCGGATGGGCCGTTTGACATAATCATCAATTTGACTGGCCATGTGACTACCTCCATACCTACTAGTTGGCACTGCCAACCGGTAGGTGTCAAGAACTTTTTGAAAATGTACTCGCCCATAATTCTCTCCGGGTTTCAAGGTTGCAAGCTTTGTCCTGTTCGTTGACATGCGAAATCGATGAAACTATGCTAATCACATGTCAAAGGTAATGATTCAGATTCGAAACGTGCCGTCG
>JAKASH010000099.1 GCA_021828225.1 Acidobacteriota bacterium
GAATTACAAAATCTTCGGTCCGTATCCGGCGGGCTGGCACCTTGTGAGCGTGGCCGCGCAGGTTGGGGTCACGTATCTTGTGTACGTTCTCGTGCGACGACTGACCGGAGATTTTAAGACAGCGTTGATTGCCGCCCTGATTTTTGGACTCGATCCGGTCCACATCGAATCGGTGGCGTGGATTTCCGGTGTCACCGATCCGCTGGTGGCCTTGTTTCTTCTGCCGTCATTTCTCTGCTATCTCAACTGGCGCGACCGGACCGCACATCGCCGCAAATGGCTTGCAGCCGCGCTGGTGCTTTACGGCCTGGCGATGCTTTCAAAAGAGACGGCCCTGATTCTGCCGATCATCGTTTTTGTTTTTGAGTGGCTGTGGCAAGAAGCACCGGAGAAGGCCTCATGGTTTCGGTCGGCTTATGAACGGGCGCGCGCCAGCACGGTTCGCGCTGTACCGTTTGTGCTGCTGACTTTCGTCTACCTGGGGGCGCGGTGGCATGTGATCAAAGGGTTGGGTCACGACATGATGCCGCTAGCAGTTTCGACCATCATTTTCACCTGGCCGCAACTCCTGCTGTTCTATTTTCGCCATCTCGTCTGGCCCTTCAACCTGAGCGTTTTTTACGACGTGCCTTACGTCAAAACGCCCGGATTGTGGTCGTTTTTTCTGCCTGTGGCCGTGCTCGTCGCGCTGGGCCTGCTGCTCTGGCTCCTCTTGAGCAGGCTTGGGAAGACTTCACCTTCCGACAAGCGCCTGGTTGCTTTTGCCTGCGCGTGGATTCTGATCCCCTTCATTCCTTTGCTGGATCTTTCCGTGTTGCCGGTGGGCGAGATTGCCCACGATCGCTACCTCTACCTGCCGTCGATCGGCTTTTCGATGCTTGTGGCCATGGGGCTGCGCCGCATCAACGTCGGAAAGTTGAAACTGTTTGGTGTGCCGGCCTTGCAGGCGGTGGCCGTGTTGTTCCTGGCGCTGGTGTTTGGAGTCTCGACCCCCCTGCAGGACCGGTATTGGGCGAACGATCTGACTCTGTATGGCCGAGGCGTGGAGCGGACGCCGCAAAACAAGCTGGCCCGAACCAATCTCGGCAACGCGATGGGAGAGCAGGGCCACTATGCCCAGGCCATCGCCCTTTACCGGCAGGTCCTGGCACAGGACCCCAACTTCTGGCTGGCGGTTTATAACATGGGCTACACCTCCTACCGGATGGGAAACCTGCCGGAAGCCGAAAAGTATTTTGAGCGGGCCATCGCCATCAACGGGGTGGACAGCGACGAGTATTTTTACCTGGGGC
Organism: Acidobacteriota bacterium; assembly: GCA_021828225.1. The sequence continues at coordinate 1,293 of JAKASH010000099.1, forward strand.
TGACGTGGCTGAAACTCGGGCACGTGAATGAAGCCGAGAAAGCCGTGCGCCACGCGCTGAAGCTTCAACCGGAGGGACTAGCCTATCACTTTGCCATGGGGATGATCCTGAAGCTGAAAGGAAATCTGCCCGGCGCAATGGCCGAATTCAAACACGAGTTGAGAAATTTCCCGGGAGAGACGGGCGCCCAACAGCAAATCGTGGCCCTCAGGACGGAGATGGAGAGGACAGGTGGAAAGTAGCGGTTTGCAGAAATTCGGAGTTTATTCGTCGCCCCTTGCGGGTGGCGTTGACGCCCAATTCTTCTGGGAATACAACCTTCGCAAATGACAATTTGTGTCACTCTGCTTCGACAAAAACCGGCATCCAGTGCCCGAAAGCCAAACCCGTTACGGGCCGGGCGTGGCAATGGTATGATAAGTCTTTGTATTTCAAGGATTAGAGCGGTCGCAAAGAATTGCGTGGGCTGGCGAATGTGGAAGGAAAGATGCACGGAAATAACCGAATCTTTGAGATTGCAAGATACACGAAAACCAAGGAGGGATGCATGCGAAGAGATTCCAAAGGGTTTTCGCTGATTGAACTGCTGATCGTCGTGGCGATTATCCTGATTATCGCCGCGATTGCGATTCCGAACCTGCTGCGTTCGAGGATTGCAGCCAACCAGGCATCGGCGGTTGGGTCACTGAGAACCTACAACACGGCCGAGGTCACTTATGCCTCCACGTACAACACCGGCTACACCTCGACACTCGGCTATCTGGGCCCGCCGGCCAGTGGCAGTATGCCCACGGCCACGGCATCCGGTCTGATTGACAACGTGCTGTCCGGCGGCACAACAACGGCCATGGGGGCAATCAAAAGCGGTTACAGCTTCACGTATTCTCCCGGACCGGTTGTGGCCGGGAGGATCGATACCTATCAAATCTGGGCTGACCCCATCACGCGCGGAACCACTGGAACGAATTCTTACTACACCGATCAGTCGGGTGTGCTCCGCGTGAATTCGAATAACACCCAGGCCAGCGCCTCGTCTCCGCCACTCGGCGGCTGACCTGCCGGCTGGTTGGAATGCGATCGAGTAAGGCAAGCCCTCGGGGGAACCACATGGGTTCCCCCATTTGTTTATAGGGTCAAATTCACCCCTGAAGACTGAAGGGTAGCCAGAGTTAAATCGCAGTTCGATTTAACCATAGGTTCCTCATTGGGAAAGGCCCATGGCCGGTGCTCTCGACCCTGAGTTGTTACCGTCTCCAGGCTGTCGCAAAGGGCCTGGTACGTTGTATCTTAAAGAAGGGTGGTTTTGCTAACGACTGGTTCGTTCAAAATTTCAGGACAAGTTGGACAAATGAAAGAATGCTTTGGGAAGAATAAACGCCAGATTGGTTTTCGATGGCTCGTCGCCGGATTGGCGGTATGGAGCGCGCTGGCATTGATGCCGGCCCATTTGTCGGCTTCGGCCTCTCCGGCCAGCCTGCCGCTGGATCAATTTATCAAGAGAGTCCAGAAAAGTTACCACGACGTGCGGGCACTTCGGGCGGACTTTACGCAGACCTACGACTCGGGCGGCAGAAGCCGGGTTGAGTCCGGCACCGTCACTTTCGCGCGGGGCGGCCTCATGCGGTGGGATTACCGCAAGCCCGAGAAGAAGATCTTCCTGTCCAACAAGAAGGAAGTTCTGCTTTACCTGCCGGAAGAAAACCAGCTCAATCGCTCCTCGGTGAAGTCGAGCGAGGATTACCGCATCCCTTTTCGGTTGCTGCTTTCGCGGCTGGATCTCAGCAAGGTCTTTTCTAAATTTGAAGACGCGAACAATGCCTTCAAGCACCCGCCGGAGGATCGCGTGATCCTCGCGTACCCCAAGCACGCCAAAAAACTGGGGTACAAGCACGTGGTCATCGAGTTTGATCCGCAAATGGATATCCGGCGGCTGGTGATCGTTTACAGCGACAACAGCGTCATGAAATTCAGGTTCAGCCGCATTGACCGCAACCCCAGACTTTCGGCGTCGCTGTTCGAATTCACTCCGCCGCCAGGAACAGAAGTCATCAACCAACAGTAGAATGTAACGCCGGGCTCGCCTGCTTGAACCTACGGTTTGTTCGTGCGGAATGGGCGCAACAAACCTGCGCCGCGATTGTTTTCCTTTGCACACAGCCTCTGTGTCCTCAGCGGCCAGAAGAGCCTTAACACGGAGGTCACGGAGGTGCTCCGTGCGCACCGTGTGAAAGCTTCGGGATGCACGGAGGCCACAAAGCTTGTGGTGGAGGCAGTGCTTTACGAGGGTGTGGTTTCGCCGGGATTCGACGCAAGGGCCGCAGCGTTAAAGGGCGAACGCTGCGCTACGATCCGGTTGATTATTTCAGAACCAGGTCGTGAATGGCGGCGGCAACACCGTCTTCGTCGTTGGAATGCGTGATGTGCCACCCGTCGTTGTTCAGTCCGGGGCTGGAATTGCCCATCACCACCGGACAGCCGGCCATTTGAAGCATCTCGAGGTCATTGTAGTTGTCGCCGATGGCCATCACTTCGCTTGGCTCACAACCTGCCTGGTTAAGCCACCATTTCAAACCGCTTGCCTTCGAGCACCCGAGGTTCATAACGTCAAGCAGGGAAATGTTGCGCGCAAAGTATTTGGTCCAGGTCAGATGGACATTCCTGCCCGCGTCGGACGAGCGCAGAAGGTGTTCCAGCGGTTCGAGAAACGCGGGCGCGCCTCCGAACATGATCTGGATGGGATCGCCGTGCAGCGCGGCGCAAAGATCCAGGACCTGCAGCAGATACTCTCGCGCGTTTTTCAGATACCATCGCAAAGGCCCATCGAGCGATGCGTTCTGTTGCATCATGACCTGGCCGCGGCCGGCCAGGTCAAAAATTGCGACGGCGTAAGGACGGTAGTCGATCGAAGCATCGAGGACCTGAACCGCGACCTTCCGGGGCAGAAAGTTTCGATGCAGAACCTCGCCGGATAGTGTTCGAACCATCGCGCCATTCGAGGTGATCAGGGTAACCGGGCAGGGAAGAGAACCAAGCAGCGGCCGCGCGGAGTGAAACCTGCGCCCGGTGGTGATGACAATTTGAACGCCTCGCGCTGACGCCGCGGCAAGGGCATGGCGATTGGGCTCTGAAATTTCAAGGTTGCTGCTGAGCAGCGTTCCGTCAAGGTCCAGGGCGATCAGGCGAATGGCCATGCTGATTGAATTGTAGCATGCGCGGCGCGTACGGAGAGGGACCACTCCAGTCTTCAGGAGGTCGCCGACCGAGCGCCTTTCCCGTCCATTGAGCGGCTGTTTCCGGCGACAAGAAATTTCCGTTCGGGTGCGCAAACGGCCTGCTCGCCCGTTCGTGCGCGCCCGCCAAAATTGTCAGGGTTGAAGTGCCCGTGTTATATTAGCGAAGTTGAAGCCAATCATTGGGCGCGTAGCTCAGTTGGGAGAGCGCGGCGTTCGCAACGCTGAGGTCGAGGGTTCGAATCCCTTCGCGTCCACCAGTCATTCATTCCAATATGACTTTGGGCACCGCGCAACGGCCCCCAAAACCAGGCTCGGCAGGCTTATTACAGTCGCAGGTGATTTGTCGCAATGATTACCGGCTCGCCGAGACAGTCGGGCTGCTTGCCTTACTTTTCTCGGCAATCATTGCCATATATTTGTGGACGTTGTCAAGAAGCAGCTTGGCTTCGCTCATGTGAGCAACGGCGTCCTCCACGAGCGGATCATGTTCCACTTTGATGCGGTCCGCCGCGTTCACACCGTAGATATCCTCGACAAGCTGCTCGCGAATGTGCAGTTTGACAAAATCGAGGTTGTTCTGCACATCCTGGTTGGTAACCGGGATTTTCTGTTTCGCCAGAAACTTTTCGAACTCCGTAATAATGTCGTCGGTAGCCTGGAAGTCTTCTGGAATCGTATTGTGCGTGGCCAGGTAGTTTTGGGCAAAACCGAAGAATGCGCCGTTCTGCACGAGCGACTCCTCGATGGAGTTCATCTTCCGTGGAGCTACCTTGACGTCCGGCGTAATTCCGCCGCCGCCGTATACCTTGCGTCCGCCATCGGTCAGCCTCACCTGGGTGTGGGGCGTGGGAACGTTTTCGGCATGGTAATAATAGTCGTAAAGCGAAACGTCGTTGTAGTTGCGCTGGATCAGGCGTCCGCTTGGCGTATAATAGCGCGCTGTCGTCAGTGCCAGTCCTGTCTGGTCGCTCAACGGGTATACAGTCTGAACCAGCCCTTTGCCGAAGCTTGTCTGGCCCATCACCAGCGCGCGATCGTGATCCTGCAAAGCGCCGGTCACAATCTCCGCGGCGCTGGCGGTCATTCGGTTGATCAGCACAACAATGGGATACCGGTTGCCCTTATCGCCGTGCTTGGCATAATAGCGCCTTTCGGGCGATGAGCGGCCGAAGTGATAAACAATCAGTTGTCCTTTTTTCAGAAAATGGTCGGCGACTTCCACGGCTTCCTGGAGCAAGCCGCCGGGATTCCCGCGCAGGTCGAGGATAAGCCCATCAACATGATCGGCGTCTAACTTTTTGAGCGCCTGGGCCAATTCCGTGTTGGTGGTTTCATTGAACTGCGTGATTTTAATGTAACCGACGTGGGGCTTTACCAGGAAAACATCATCGACGCTGGGTTGCGTAATCTCGCCACGTGTAATCGTGAATTGCAGCGGTTTGATGGCACCTTCACGGCGGACCGTGATATGCACGATGGTGCCCTTCGGGCCTTTCAGCATCTTCTGGATCTCACTGGTCTGCTCGTCGAGCGAAGACTTGAGGCCAATGGCAGATTTCCCATTAACCTCCGCGATAACGTCTCCGGGGCGAAGTCCGGCGCGAAACGCTGGTGAGCCTGGAATCGGAGCCACCACAAAGGTAACCAGCTTGCCCATCTTGCCCGGACGAGACTGGATCGACATCCCGACTCCGTAATATTTCCCCTCCTGGTTTTCCCGCAGCATGGAAAAGGCGCGCGGATTAAAAAAGTTGGAGTGCGGGTCAAGGGTCCGCAGCATTCCTGGAATCGCGCCGATAAAGTTGCTGTTCGTCGGGCCATAGATGGCGCGGCTGGGACTGACGGGGCTGGCATAGTTCTGCTGGATCTTGTCGTAAACGTTCGTGAATTCTTGCAGGCTGGCCTTAAAGGAAGAATCGTTATCGCTTGTGGTTGTGGCTTCAACCTTGGCGCCGTATAATCCCCCAAGCACGGCGCACAGCATCACGGTGGCTAATAAAATGAACCATCCCGCCCGTCGACTTTGCTTCATTGCCTTGCAGCTCCTTTTGCCTGCATAAAAAATTATAGCATGCGCTGTCAGTGCCCCGAAACTTTCTGCGGAGCCGTTTTCGCCCTCGCCGGGCAGGTACGGCTGAGAGCTTCACTGGACACCGGATGAAGTCCTTTTTTATAATCATCTATTTACCCATTGAAGGGGGACCGATGCGAAAGGTGCTCGACCTCAAACTCACGCTTAATCTTCCACAGACAAAATTCCCGATGAAGGCGAACCTGCCCCAGAACGAGCCTCGCTGGCTTGTCAAGTGGGCGGAGGAGGACCTTTACCGCCGGATTCGCGAGGTCCGGAAGGATGCGCCGCTCTTTACGCTCCACGACGGGCCGCCTTACGCGAACGGCCGAATCCACCTGGGGACGGCGCTCAACAAAATTCTGAAAGATTTCATCGTCAAGTCGAGAACGCTCAAGGGATTCAATGCTCCCTACGTCCCGGGCTGGGACTGCCACGGCCTGCCGATCGAGATCAACGTGGACAAGGAACTGGGGCCGCGCAAGGCGAAGATGAGCGCGGTGGAAATCCGCCAGGCCTGCCGCCGGTACGCCGAAAAGTATGTCGACCTTCAGCGGGAGGATTTTATCCGCCTGGGCGTGCTGGGCGAATGGTCCAACCCGTACCTCACCATGAACCCTTCCTACCAGGCGCTGATTGCCGAAGTCTTTCTGGAATTTCTCGCCAAGGGCTACGTGTACCGGGGGCTGAAGCCGGTCTACTGGTGCATCCGCGACAAAACGGCGCTGGCTGAAGCGGAAGTGGAATATGAAGAGCACACCAGCCATTCCATTTACGTGCGGTACCGCTTGCTTTCCGATTTGAGCGCGATTGCGCCCGAATTGAAAGGCCGCGAGGTGTACGTCATCATCTGGACAACCACCCCGTGGACGCTGCCCGCCAGCATGGCTGTGGCTTTTCATCCGGAATTTGAGTATGTCGCGGTCAGTGACGGCAGCAAAGATGGCGAAGTCTACATCCTGGAGAGCCGGCGCCATGAACCGGCAATGGCGGATACAGGGCTGAAAGCGCCGTCAGTGCTGGCGCGTTTTCCCGGCAAGAAGCTGGACCGCATTGAGATTCAACATCCGTTCCTGGAGCGCAGACTCCTTGGCGTCCTGGCGGATTACGTGACGGCGGAAGATGGGACCGGGTGCGTCCACACGGCGCCCGGACACGGCCGCGAAGACTTTGAGACCGGCACGAAATACGGCTTGGAGGTCTACTGCCCGGTGGGCGATGCGGGCGAGTTCACCGAGGGGCTTCCGGAATATAAAGGGAAAACAATTTTCGAAGCCAACGAGGCCATCATCCAACTGGTCAAGGCGCGCGGCAATCTTGTGGGGTCCGCAGGCACCCTGAAGCACTCGTATCCGCACTGCTGGCGATGCCACAATCCGGTCATTTTCAGGGCTAACGAACAATGGTTTGTGCGAATTGACCACGACCGGTTGCGCGAGCGCACGCTCGACGAGATCAAGAAGGTTCGCTGGTCTCCCGAATGGGGCGAAGAGCGCATCTCCAACATGATCGCCACGCGGCCCGACTGGTGCATTTCGCGCCAGAGGGTCTGGGGCGTTCCCATCACGGTCTTCCATTGCGATGATTGCAAGAAGCCCCTGCTCGATGCGAGTCTCGCCCGGCGGGCGGTCGAACTTTTCAAGCAGGAGAGCGCCGACGCCTGGTACACGCACAGCGTTCAGGATCTGCTTCCGCCGGGGACCAAGTGCCCGAGTTGCGGAGGAACCAATCTGCGCAAGGAAACCGACATTCTGGATGTCTGGTTTGATTCAGGATCGAGCCACGC